>DATNIO010000184.1:0-24146 GCA_035604385.1 Verrucomicrobiia bacterium
GCGATGGCCGCCGTCAGCAAACCGCCCAAAAATTCCACGAGTCCCGTGCCGATCAGGTTCCGCACGCCCTCGACGTCGCTCATGATGCGCGAAACGAGCGCCCCGGTGTTGTTCGCATCGTAGTACGCGACCGGCAGACGCCCGACGTGTTCCTGCACCTTCCTCCGCAGTTCGGTGATCATCCGCTGCGCCGCTTTCGACAGCGTTTGCGTCAGCGTGTAGGAGGTCACGCCTTGCAGAATCGTCGCGAGAAGCACTCCACCGACCAGCGGCATCAGCAGCCGCGTCTGGTGATGGATCATCACGTTGTCGACCAGGTATTTCGTCGTGTAAGGAAGCGCCAGGCCGGAAACGCGGTTAATGGCCATCAGCACCAGGCCAATCGCCAGCAGGCCCCGCCGCGGCCGCATCAACGCCCAAATTTCAGGCAATTGATCCATAACCCGCAACGGTTTTTTCTTGCTCTCGTCGGCGGCGTCCGTCCGCCCTTGCCTCGCGCCATGCCCGCGCTCCGCGCGCGAAGCCATCCCGCGCTGCGATCCCATGCCCCCGAATCCGCCCGCCATTCTCATGTGTCAGCCATCTTAGAGGATTTGCCCCTCGCGCCGCCACTCACCCACGCAACGGCGTTTCCTTCGCCAGCCAAACGCAGCGATCTTGTAATGCCACTTCAATGATGTGCTGGAGATTGAAAGAACCATCCACATCTGATGCTGCCGCCGGGCGGCTGGTCGCAGAAATCAGCGCCACGTGGGCACGAGCCGCTCAAACGCCTCAAGCGGTTCAAGAACGCAATCAAAACTGCGCGGCGGTTTACCACTCCCCCGCATGGCTCGCCATTTTCACGGATGCGTGAATTCCGGTCGCGTAAGTTTTGCGGCCAATTTTCCCTTGACACAATCATGACCCCCACCTAGATTGTGGATGGACCTTCACTGGAGCCGGGGATCATCTCCGCATCACAGGATTTCCTCTGAGCTTCTGGAATCATCGAGGGACTGTCTGGTGTTCGTTCGTGTAGGGTTTGGAAAAAAATCGAACGAGTGAGGCGATACCCGGTGAGTCAACGACGTGGGAACGAATATTGGATTAATCCCCTGCTCCAGCGGCTCAATCTGGTGCGCAAGAGTGAAGCAGATCTCGCTCGCGACATGTGTTGGAGACAAATCGAACAATGCGAATTGTCGGACCGCATCGGGAGAGTCGTCTCTGAAGTCAACCGGGCCGCCGGCTACCACATCTTGGAAATGCTGGATTTTCTTCCTCCTCAGAAGAACGTTTTGCGCGTTACCTTCGACCGGCAACGGGTCAAGCACAGTCTGGAAATCGTGATTCGGGAAAGTGGAATCGTCCTGATGTTCTCCACCAGGAGCCGCCTTTCCATCGGGTGGGGACGCTATATTTCCACGCGGTCCATGAGACACAATTCCACGCTTGTTTGGGATCAAATCATCCACCCGGAAGACGTATTGGACCAAAACATCCAGGCCTGGATTTCCTACCTTCTTTCGGGTCTCGATAAGAAATTCAGATTAGATCAGATCCTGCATGCCCCCACCGCGGACGAAGAACTCAACGCGGCTTTCCGCAAAGCTTCTGCATAGAGAAATACACGACTGGTCTCGCCTGCTTGACAAGAGAGATGAGCGTTTGTTCATATCGTTGATCGCGCCGTGGCCGCCGGAGTGTCATGTCCCCGCCCACCGCTCAGGCCCGAGGGGCCGCATCAAAGATTTTTAAACGCCTGCTGAAATTCACTTGTAAGATGTCGAAGCTGCGGTTCGGCCGCCGGGTCCGCGCGGCATTGCCTTCCTGCGGGCGATGCAGTGCGGACGATGGTAGATGCCGGTTGCGGGACGCTCACGACGGAGAGATTCAAAATGTCCAAGCTTCGCTTATCGATGGCCTGCTGGAATTATGACCGCACGCGCGCGTTGCTCGAGGAGCGCATCCCCATCGACGGGATCGACTTGACGTACATCAACATCCCCGTCGAGGAAACTTTTTTTCGGATGATTCGCCACCGGGAATTTGACGTCGCCGAAATGTCTCTCTCCTCCTACACGCTTTCCATGTTCCGGGACCCCAAACCGTTTGTCGCCATTCCGGTCTTCCCTTCCCGGTATTTCCGCCACTCCTGCATTTTCATCAATCGCAGCAGCGGCATCCGCGAGCCGAAGGATCTGATTGGAAAACGGGTCGGCAATCCGGAATACCAGCTGACGGCCTGCGTGTGGATCCGCGGCATTCTGAGCGACGAATACAGTGTCCCGGTCTCCAGCGTCACCTATTTGCGCGGCGGCGAAGAGACGCCCGGACGAACCGAAAAACAAACCGTTTCCCTGCCGCCCGAAATCCGGCTGGAAAATATTCCGGAAGACAAGACGCTTTCCCGAATGCTTCACGACGGAGAAATCGACGCCATCTACTCGCCGCGAACTCCCTCCAGTTTTTCGCGAGGCGCGGGAAACGTCCGCCTCCTGTTCGAGGATTACGAAGCCGTGGAACGGGAATATTACAAGCGAACAAAAATTTTCCCGATCATGCACACGATTGTCATTCGGCGCGAGGTTTACGAAAAGAATCCCTGGGTCGCGCAGTCGTTGTATAAGGCTTTCGTCCTGGCGCAGCGGGAAGTCTATGAGGACCTCTACGAAACAGCGGCGCTGAAGTTTATGCTCCCCTGGCTCATCCGCCATGCGGAAGACACGCGCATCCTGATGGGCAAGGATTTCTGGCCCTACGGCGTCGAGCCCAATCTTCACGGACTGAGCACGTTCTTGCGCTACTCGCATGAGCAAGGCCTAGCCAAGCGCCTGCTGACCCCGCAGGAACTGTTCGTGCCGGAAACGTTGGAATCATTCAAGATTTGAATTTCAAATTTGAGATTTTCGTTTTGAAATTGCGACGCAGCGGAGATCGGCCCAAGGGAGAAGACCCGCATGGCGGAAACCGGACAGCCCAGCGTACTTCGTTGGTGGGCGCTCGACCGCGGAGACATTGACGCCACGGTTGCGCAGGTCGGCTTCAACGTGGCGCAGATGATCATCCCCGCATTTCTGCTCGTCCCGGTCGGCATCGCGATGGGATTCAGCGTCGGGCACCTATTGCCGGGCTTTGCCCTGGGATTCTTCGTCGGCTCCATGGGTCTTACGGCGCTTGCCGTGGGACTCGCCAAGCGCGAGGGCCGCACCAACGTCACGGCCCACGTGTACATCAACAATGTCCCGGGAATCATTGCGTACACGCTGTCGATCATGCTTCCCGTGTACTTGCAGACGCGAGATCAGGAGCTTGCCTGGAGAGTGGGAGCCGCCGCCGTGGTGTGGACCGGAATCATTAAGCTCGTGGCGGCGCCGCTGGCAGGCACAATCCGCAAATATATTCCCAAGCCCGCCATGATGACGGTGTTTGGCGCGGCCATGTACACCTATCTCGCCATGGTCCTGCTGCAACGCATCTTCGACCAGGCCCTCGTAGGAATCGTCGCGCTGACCATCGTCGCCGTCTCCGTCCTGGCCAATGTTCCGATAACGAAGTGGAGGATTCCTCCCTTCCTCGTCGCCTGGCTCATTCCTCTCGCCATTGGATTGTCCATTGGCTACATTCATCCCGCCTGGCGCGGTTTTTCCGTGCAGCTCCCGTTCGTGCGGACTCCGGGCCTGCTGCAGGCGATGGGCCTCGCGATCCCCTATCTTTCCGTGATCGCGCCGATGGCGATCTACCAGGTGTTGCAGGACATCGCGTCGGTGGAAGGAGCGAACTCAGCCGGAGATAATTACGATGCCCGCTTGGTCGTCGCCTGCGACGGGCTTGGAACTTTCCTGTGCGGCGCCGCGGGAAGCATCATCACCCCAGTGGTCGCCGCGTTGCACCCGCCCTACAAAATGATGGGCGCGCGCATCGGTTTTTGTTTCTGGACGGCAATCATTTTCATGGCCGTGTTCGTGAGCGGAATCTCGTTGTTCATGGCCCAGCTCTTCCCCTGGGCGATTCTCGCCGCAATGATCGCGTACGTGGCAATCGGAGTGGGACGCGCGACGCTCCACCATGTGGACCACAAATACATAAACGCCGTGTTGCTGGGTTTGGTTTTGCCCGCCGGAGTAGTCGTGAGTTCCGCCGTGAGTTCCGCCTTGCCGGCGCTGAAGCTGTCGGCCGCAAATCCCGAAGTCCAGGCGGCGCTGAATCGTTCCATCTACTGGAATTCGATTCAAGGGCTCGGCAACGGATTTCTCTTCCTGGTGCTGGTAGTCTCCGCGCTCATCACCGAAATGATCGACCGAAATTTCGGGCGCGCCGCGATCTGGTGCCTGATCGCCTCCGTCTTCTCCTGGTTCGGACTGATGCACTCCCCAATTATGCATTGGGGCGCGCAGCCAATGTACGCAAGCGGTTGGCTAGCCGCGGCACTCATCGTGTTCTCAGCCCGCTGGTGGCGTGGCGATCTCGCGGTTTGAGTAGCACAGCCACTCTTGGCTGTGCGCATTTGTTACGCGCTGCAAAAACCGCACAGGCAAGAGTGCCTGTGCTACAAAGATCAATCCCCCGCGCGCGGCAACGCACCAGCGAGGTAAAAATATCCAACCTTATTGTTTGCAGGAGTGCCAAACCACGTGCGTCCCTGCGCATCGAGAAAGAATTCCCGCATCGTGTTCTCCGCCTGCGGGAAGGGATACTCGGTCACGTGACCGGTCTTCGGATCGAGATTCCCAATCACATCCAGATGCTCGGACGAATACCAGAGCGTGTGGTTCTTGGCGATCGCGAGAGCATAGGGTGTCGTCTCCGGCCCCGGCAACGTAAATTCCTTGAACGTTTCCGTCTTCGGATCAAACTGCCCAATCTTGCCCGCTTGAAATTCGGCAAACCAAATCGTACCGTCGGTGTCGATCTGAATGCGCCGAGGCCGCGCATCCGGAGTCGGCGGCTGCCACTTCGTCACTTTCAGCGTCTTTGCATCCACTTTCCCGATTTTGCCGTTCGGCACGAATTCCGCAAACCAGCAATTTTGATCCTTGTCGAGCACGAGCCCATATGCGGAAGGTATTTCCTTAATTTGCGTGAACGTTTTCGTCTTCGGATCGAAAACGGTGAGCGGCCCTCCGGTCGCCCAGACTCTTCCTTGCGTGTCTATCCGCAGCGTATGCTTGGATCCGCCCGCAACTGTTCCCTCCTTGCCTGGAATGTACGTATCCTGAAATTCCGTAATCGTTCGAGTCGCGGGATCCCAGTGTCCCAACTTGTTCGAGCCCTGCTCGGTCAGCCAAACGCTCCCATCCGGTGCGGGCACCGCGGAGTGAATCGCGGCCGTGCCCTGATTCGGCACCGGATACTCCTGGACTTCCGCCGTTTTCGGATCCAGTCTGCCGATCTTGTTCGCATTGCCGTAATACGGCATCCAGTAATTGCCGTCTTTGTCCGGGAACGCGCTCCACGGCATGCGGCTCGGGCCCGGCAATTCGTATTCGACGTAGACAATCTTCATCGCGTCATCGTCGAAGGATCGGACAAGATCCCTGTACTTCGGCATCTCCGCCGGAGACTTCGGCAAAACAGATTCCTCGCCGAAAAGCGAATTGATGTATGAAGCGACGTCCGAGGCATTCTGGTCGTTGAATGGACTGCCAACTCCGCCCAGGAAAAAGTGCATCGATTCCTTCATGTACGCGACGCGGTCCTGCCATCCCTCTTCATCGCGCCGCGCGGAGGCCATGCGCGACTGGAACCCGTGGCACGCGAAACAACGGCCGACGAGCAAATCCTTTCCCTTGGCGTCGGGAAACAAAACTTCGCCCTGATATTGCGACAAATCGCTCCAGCGCACCATTCCCTGCTGCAGAGCAAAATCGTAGGAGGCGTTTTGTTCCCCCGTCAAACTCACATCGGTGCGCGGATCGGTGCGATACCCCACGGCCTTCACTTGCACTTGATATTTTCCGGCGGGCAAATTCTCAATCCGGTAGTGGCCGTCTTTGTCCGTCAACACGCTGACCAGGACTCGCGTGCCCGTGTTCTGCGCTTGCACGAATGCGCCGCGAAAGGGTGTTCCGTCCGGACTTTTCACTGAGCCGGTCACCGTCGCCCCTTGGGCGAACGTGCCAAAAAACAGAACAACAGTCAGAAGACCAACGAACTTGGAAGCTGATTTCATGGCTCCTCCTATTACTCGTTGCGAGGGAATGTAGCCGGATTCTATCGCAATCCAGTCCGCTTGGGTGGCATAGACTTTGAGCAGCACAGACTTCAAAGTCTGTGGGGTTCCGTTCAGGCCTCCGGGCCATTCGCGGCAGCCAGAATCAGCGTGCCAGCCAAGATCACATGGAAACCCACAGACTGAAGTCTGTGCTACGTATACCCCCACTCATCTCCGAAGATCTGGTGAAATGTGCGGATTAATCCAACAGGATAGGCATGCAAAGCACAGGTTCCACGTGGAAGTCGAGCCGGTTAATTTCCTGCAGCGCGCAGCCCAGCATCGCGCTGCGGGCGGTTTCGAGAGTGATGATGAACGGCAGAGCGGAATGTGGATGTCCCGGCCGCTGCAGCACGGCGTCGATGCCGATCCCATACCGCGACAGAATGGTTGCGACTGCCGCGATAATCCCCGGCCGGTCTTTGACAACAAAGCGCAGATAGTAAGGCGCAGTGAATTCTCCGCTCACATCCTTCGGCGTCTCAACTTCAGGCAGGCTGCCGGACGGCGCCGAGCCGCTGCGCGCGATCGAATACAGATCGGAAACCACGGCCACGGCGGTGGGATCGCCGCCCGCTCCGAAACCCGAAAACACCATCTGCCCCGCATACTGCCCGGTCGCCATCACCAGATTCTTGCTGCCCTCGACGTGCGCCACGAGCGAGGAAGCCGGAACCAGCGCGGGCCGCACAAACGCGCGCACGCACAACCCATCTTCCGTTTCTTTCTTGGCCAGGGAAATCTGGCGGATGGTGCAGTTCAATTCGCGCGCGTAGGCAAAATCCACGGCCTCGACGGAAGAAATCGGCCAGCACGGAATCTGTTCGCTTCGCAGGCGAACGCGCAGCCCGGCTTGCGCCAAAATGACGAGCTTGGCTCGCGCGTCGTATCCTTCGACGTCGTTCGTCGGATCGGCTTCGGCGTAGCCCAGTTCCTGCGCCTCTTTCAGAGCCGCTTCAAAACTGGCGCCCGTCGCTTCCATTTTCGTCAGGATAAAGTTGCACGTGCCGTTGAGCACGCCCGCAATCTTGAAAAGGCGGTCACCGGCAAGACCTTCCTGAATCCCCATGATCGCCGGGATTCCTCCCGCGACCGACGCTCCAAATTCAAGGCGCCTGCCCGCCTCACGCGCCACCTCGATGAGTTCCGGGCCGCTCTCGGCAATCAATTGCTTGTTCGCCGTGACCACCGATTTCCCCGCCCGCAGCGCCTTGCGGATCCAATCGCCCGCGGGCTTCACTCCCCCGGCCAGCTCCACAAAAATGTCGATGTCCGAGGTAAGCACTTCGTTGATGCTTTCCGTCCAGCGCACGCTCGCGGGCACCCAGTCCACTTTTTTCCGCGCCACATTGCGGTTGAAAATATGAGTCAGCTCAAACGTGCCGCTCGCTTCCTGGCAAAGCAATTTTGCAACGGATCTGCCGACGGTGCCGAAGCCGGCAATCGCAACCTTCAGCTTCTTCCGGCGCATAACCGGCTTCTTCGCGGGAGCAGCCTTACCTTGAGCCTTGGATTTTGCACGATTCTCTTTTGCCGCCAATGCCTCACCTCGCCAGAAACGGGAAACAATTAATCGCGGGCCTTTCAGAGCGCAAGGATTATAAGGTATTTTCAGGTAGGACGGGCTTCAGCCTGTCAGGTTTTCGTCCCCGCGAACGGACCCGTGAAATATGCGACCGTCAGGGGCCGAAAGGAATCGAATCCTCCATGGCGCAGATCGACGAGCGGCTGCCGCAAAACGTGGAAGGCGAATTCTTCGTGGACGCCAGTTGCATCGATTGCGACGCGTGCCGCCAGATTGCGCCCGCCAGCTTTCGCGATCACGGCGGTAAATCCAGCGTCTTCCATCAGCCGCAAAATCCCGGCGAACTGCATCGTGCATTCATGGCTCTGGTAGCGTGTCCGACCGCTTCGATCGGCACAGTGTCCCGCCGCAGCGCCCGCTCCGGCGTCGAAGCTTTTCCCGTCCACGTCGTGGATGACGTTTACTACTGTGGATTCAATTCGGAAGCGAGCTTCGGCGCGTGGTCGTACCTGATCGTGCGTCCGAAAGAGCAAGGCGGCAATGTCCTCGTCGATTCGCCGCGTTTCAACAATCCTCTAGTGAAACGCGTCGAGGAAATGGGCGGCGTCAATCTCATGCTCCTCTCGCACCGCGACGACATCGCCGACCACGCCAAATTCGCCGCGCACTTCCATTGCCCGCGCGTCATGCACGAAGGCGACAGCGCCGCCGCGCGTGGCATCGAGCGCGTCATCACAGCCACGGCTCCCCTGCGGATCGACGATGATCTTCAGCTTATTCCCACGCCCGGACACACACGTGGCCACCAGGTTTTTCTCTACCGCAATAAAGTGCTTTTCACTGGAGATCATCTCGCCTGGTCGCCCGAACGCGAAACCCTGACCGCCTTCCGCGATGTCTGCTGGTATTCCTGGACGGAACAGACGCGCTCCATGGAAAAACTGCTCGCCTGCCAATTCGAGTGGATTCTCCCAGGCCACGGTCGCATCGGCCACGGCTCCGCCGAAGAAATGCACGAACATTTGGAAAGATGCGTTGCCAGAATGAAGAAGCAGTGAATTTCCTTCGAGGAATTTGGTGGCGCACGCTTCAAGCCTGTGGGTTTTGGTTACAGCAAGGGCAACCGTGCTCCAACCAACCCCCACAAGCTGAAGCCTGCGCCACGACAATCCGCCTCACCCATTCAATCTCGTCAAACGCGTTCGAGCAAAATCGCGATGCCCTGCCCCACGCCGATGCACATGGACGCGAGCGCGTAGCGTCCCTTGATGCGTTGAAGCTGCCGCGCGGCCGTCAAAACCAATCTTGCCCCGCTCATCCCCAGCGGGTGGCCCAGCGCGATAGCGCCGCCGTTAGGATTCACTTTTTCGCTGTTGTCAGGCAAACCTAATTCCCGCGTCACAGCGAGCGCCTGTGCTGCAAATGCTTCATTCAATTCGAACACGCAGACATCGTCCATCGAGATCTTCCATCGCGCGAGCAGCTTTCGAACCGCATAGATCGGCCCGATCCCCATGTAGTCCGGCTCGACGCCAGCAGTGGCAGCGCCTACAACCCGCGCGATTGGCCGCAAGCCAAAGCTCGCAGCCGCTTCTTGGGAAGCCACGAACATGGCGCACGCGCCGTCGTTAATCCCCGAAGCATTCCCGGCCGTCACGGTGCCGTTCTGGCGGAAAGGAGTGGGTAATTTGGCCAGCGCTTCGATTGTCGTATCCGGGCGGATGTGTTCATCCTCGGAAACAGTCTTCACCGTTCCCTTCGGGCCAGGGATGTGGACTGGAACGATTTCCTCGGCAAGGATTCCGGACCTTTGCGCCGCGGCGGCTTTTAGCTGCGAACGCAGCGCGAAGCAGTCCTGCGCCGCGCGGTCGACCTTGTATTTTTCCGCGACGTTTTCCGCCGTTTCCGGCATGGACGCGTTCCCATACAGTTTCACCATCTGCGGATTCGGAAAGCGCCAGCCGATGGTCGTGTCGTAAATTTCCGCGGTTCGTGAGAACGCAGTCCCGGCCTTGGGCATCACAAACGGCGCGCGGCTCATGCTTTCCACGCCGCCCGCGATGGCCAGCGAAATCTCGCCCGCGCCGATCGCGCGCGCCGCCACCGTGACCGCTTCCATCCCCGAACCGCACAGCCGATTCACAGTCATCGCGGGAACCGTGTACGGAATGCCGCTGAGTAACAACGCCATGCGCGCGACGTTGCGATTGTCTTCCCCGGCCTGATTCGCGCAGCCGAAAATCACTTCGTCGAGTGATTCCCAATCGCTCTTAGGAAACTGCTCCCTCAACGCTTTTAAAGGAATCGCGGCAAGATCATCGGTACGCACCTGCGCGAGCGCGCCGCCGTAGCGCCCAATCGGCGTGCGCACCCCTTCGCAGATAAACGCGGCAGGCATTCGAGCCCAATCTCAATTCTTCGGTGCGCCCCCGGCCGGCGGAATTGGCGCGGTCGGCGGGGTCTCTTGAATGCTGACCAATTCAATTTCAAAAATCAGCGCGGCATTCGGTCCGATGACGCCGCCCGCACCTCGCTCTCCGTAGGCCAAATTCGATGGAACAAAAACCTGCCACTTGGAACCCACGGGCATGAGTTGCAGGACTTCCTTGAAACCGGGGATTACGTTTTTCACTTCAAAGGGCACGGGCTTTCCGGCCTTAGCGGAGCTGTCAAACTCGGTCCCGTCAACGAAAGTTCCCTTGTAGTTGCACAGGACCGTGTCGGTTTCCACCGGCTTCTTCCCTTGGCCAGATGTCAGAACTTTGTACTGCAATCCGTCAGGAAGGACGACCATCCCTTCCTTCTTTGCATTTTCCGCCAGGAACGCGTCGCCCTTCGTCTTGTTCTCCGCCGCGGCGGCCTCTTGCATCTGCATCTGCTTCTGCCGGATCTCTTGCTGCAGCGCGGTGATCACCTGGCGCAGCTCATCCTCGCTCATCTGTGGCTTTGCGTCCGAAAGCGCATCCTTCAGCCCTTGCATCAAAATGGTGGGATCCACGTCGAGCCCCTGAGACTTCACGCCCTTGCCCATTTCCATGCCGATGGCATAGCTGACTTTCTCTTTTTGCGTCTTAAACCCCGGCGCCAATGTAGGCGCTTGTCCTGCGGGCGCTGGCGCGGCCACCGGAGCCTTCGCGGGCGGCGCCGCCGGAGCCTTCGCAGGCGCTTGTTGCGCCCTCACGCCACAGGCCAGAAGCCCGAGCGCGAAAACTGCCATCCCCATCCGCTTCATTCGTCCTCCTAAAGTGAACGACGAGCGTTGGTTTAGCGCTCATCCCCGGCTATAGACGGTAACCGATTGCCCGGGCCCGCTGCAAGTTTTCGCCAGCGAGTTTTCCAGCAGCAGGCTATGTTCATATTTACACCATTTATGTACATTCATGATATATTGAGACAGAAGGGAGACCCTCCGATGAGCACTGCAAAAGCACGAATTCGTCACAAGCATTACCGGTTGGACTCGGGCAAGATATCGCGCGTCCAGAAACTTCTCCACGCCGAAACCGAAACGGAGACGATTGAGCGCGCACTCGACCTGGTGCTTTCCGAGCATCTGCGAAACCAATTGGCCTGGGAAGCGAATGAACGCTTCCTCAAGAGTGGCATCGAGATCAAAGACGTTTATGGCAAGGTGGCACAGTAGGTGCGCCCGGTGCTATTCGACTCGTCCGTCTATATCACTTCTCTCCGAGAAGGGCCGGAGGCTCTTGTCGCCCTTCGGCAATTGGAATCGACCTCCACCGTTTGGCTCAGTTCCGTCGTCCTGGAAGAATTGTACGCTGGCGCAGGTCCGAAAGATCACGCTGCCGTGGCGCGGCTGGAACGCGAATTCGACAAGGCTCGCCGAATTCTGGTGCCAAACCTGGATGACTGGACTCAAACGGGAAAAGTGCTGGCGCGTATCGCTGCAAAGCATGACTACGAACAGATTGGCCGGGGACGCCTCACCAATGACGCACTGATTGCTACGAGTGCGGGCCGAGTGGGGATTTCGGTGATCACAGCCAACGCTCGCGATTTTGCCAGACTTGCCGAATTCAGCTCGTTCACATGGTCCGTACTCTAGAGATGATCCCCTCTTCACCAGCGTGGGTGGGAGTTTTCCCCGACCCCATACTGTGATATCATGATATCTGCCTTTAAGAGAGGACTATGGCTCAATTGGTCGTGCGAAACATCGAAGAAGCGGTAAAGTCGCGATTGCGACGCCGCGCGGCGCGGCGCGGCCGCAGCATGGAGGAAGAAGTGCGCGACATTCTGCGCGATGCCGTCAAGGAAGAAGAAACCTCCGCCGGCGGGCTGGGAACGGCCATTTCCTCCCGATTTCGCAAGCTTGGCCTTAAATTTGACATTCCCGAGTTGCGTGGTCACAAGATTAGGCCTGTTTCCTTCGATTGATGATTATCCTCGACACCAACGTGCTGTCGGCAATGGTCCAGCCTCGGCCAAACGACCTTGTGGTTGCATGGCTCGACAAGCAGGCTCGAACATCGATGTGGATTACGTCCGTGACCATATTCGAAATCCAATTTGGCCTGCAAATCCTGCCAATGGGAAAGAAGCGTTCCCTCTTAATAAAGACGTTTGAATCTGTTCTAACCGATGATATCGGGGGGAGGGTGGCTCCCTTCGACACGACTGCGGCGGAACACGCCGCCGAATTGATGGCATCACGTCACAAAAAGGGACGAGCCGTGGAATTTCGCGATACGATGATCGCGGGCATCGCCCTCGCACGCCACGCGACTCTTGCAACGCGCAACGTATCCCACTTTGAAGGCCTTTCCGTCCCCGTCGTCAATCCGTGGACAACTCAGCCCTGAGATGCTTCTATTCGCTTGCGTTTGTCGTACGTCCCCCCTCCCCTCGTGCAAATACTGAATTTATGGCACAGTAGAGTCCTCTGATGGCCGAATCCGGGAACTCTTCAAACGCGGGGCGCATTGCCTTCACGTATCCTGACTTTTCCCTCTACCAGCTGGCTCGTTTTCTGGTCGTAGCCGGCCTCGAGATGCAGTCTGTCGCGGTCGGCTGGCAAATCTACGAAATCACGAAGCGGCCGCTCGACCTGGGCTTGGTGGGGCTGGCCCAGTTCTCGCCGGGCATCCTGCTATTTCTGGTCACGGGGCATGCTGCGGATACGTTCAACCGGCGAAAACTGCTTATGGCCTGCTACGCTGGATTTGGCGTGTGCTCGTCACTGTTGCTCTTCTATTCGCTGAGTAACTTCCGGACGGTCTTGCCGATGTACGCCGTTGTGGTTCTGCTTGGAGTGGTGCGGTCGTTCAACAACCCGGTGAGCCGCGCGCTGCTGCCGCAGATCATCCCTGAAGAGCATTTGCAGAATGCCATTGCCTGGAACAGTTCCGTGAACCAGGGCGGGACAATTCTGGGTCCGTCGCTTGGCGGCCTGATTTACGCCGTCGCCAAAGGCCCTGCGGCGGTCTACACAACCTCGATGCTGGCCGCAGCCGGGGCGGCTTTCCTCATGTCGCAAATCAAGCTCCATTCCAAGCCTCGGCCAAGGGAGCCGCTCAGTCTGAAATCCGTCCTGGCGGGGCTGCGCTATATTGGAAGAACGAAAATCATCCTGGGTTCCATTTCCCTGGACCTATTCGCGGTGCTGCTCGGCGGCGCCGTGGCGCTACTGCCCGTTTTCGCAGCCGAAGTTCTTCGGACCGGCCCCTGGGGCTTGGGCCTCCTGCGCGCGTCTCCGGCAATCGGCGCGGGCAGTATGGCGCTGCTCCTCGCGCACCGCCCCTTTCGCAGCCGCGCCGGCCTGACGATGCTGTGGTGCGTAGGCGGTTTTGGAGCCTTCACGGTTCTCTTCGGCATTTCTCGGAGTCTGGTTCTGTCCATGGTGGCGCTCATCCTGGTCGGGTCCATGGACATGGTCAGCGTCGTGGTCCGCTCCACTCTGGTGCAGCTCGCCACGCCGGACGAGATGCGCGGCCGCGTGAGCGCCGTGGAAATGATCTTCATCGGCGCGTCCAACGAAATCGGCCAATTCGAATCGGGCCTAACGGCACAATGGTTTGGCGCAGTTCCTGCCGTGATCATGGGCGGAGTCGGAACGCTCCTCATCACCGCTCTGTGGGCATGGAATTTCCCCGAGTTGCGCCGCGTCGAAAAGCTCAGTTCCCTTAGGACTTAAGATGTTTTTTGTAGCACAGGCATCCGCCGCGGCGGACCTGTGCGGGTTTGGCGACTTCTGTTAGGTCGAGTAGTTTCCGCGTGCGACTTACAAAACCAGACAGCCAAGAGTGGCTGTGCTACTTTTTTTCGAGCGCTTCGGTGAGTGCGGGAACAATCTCGAATAGATCGCCGACGATGCCGTAATCGGCAACTTCGAAAATCGGCGCGTTCTGGTCTTTGTTGATCGCGACGATCGTGCGCGAGCCCTTCATTCCCACGACGTGCTGGATGGCGCCGCTGATTCCGAGCGCAAGATACAACTTAGGCGCGACGGTCTGGCCCGAGCTGCCGATTTGGCGGTCCATGGGCAGCCAGCCCTCATCGCAGATGGGGCGCGAAGCGGCCAGTTCCCCGCCGAGAAGTTTTGCGAGCTTTTCGGCGAGAGGGATATTTTCGGGTGCCTTGATTCCTCTCCCGACCGCCACCAGGATGGGTGCCTGCGTGAGATCCACGGCCTGCTTGGCTTCGCGGAAAAGTTCGAGAGGTTTCGTTCGGATCTGTTCCGGCTTGATCTCCACGGAAATGGACGTGACAGCCGCCTTCGACGCGCCTTGCGCGACGAGGTCCGCGCGGAACGCGCCCGCCTGGAATGTGGCGAACCACGGCGCCGTGCCTTCGAACGCCACATCCGCCGCCGTTTTTCCCTGGAACATCAGGCGGACAAAAATCAGTTTCCCGTTTTCATGGCGGTAGCCGACGCAGTCGCCGATCATGCCTTTGCCGAGGGATGCGGCCAGCTTCGGCGCGAAATCGCGCACCTGATACGTGTGCGGCAAGAGCACAAGATCGGGTTTGGCGTGGGCGATCGTTTGGCGCAGGGCGGCGGTGTAACCGTCGGGGGTGTACGCGGCGAGCAAGTCATGCTCGACGAGCAGCACTTCATCGAGCTTGGTTGCCGCAAGCTCGCCGGCCAGAGCCGCGACACCTTTGCCAATGACCACGGCAGCGAGACGGCTGTTTGTTTCCGTGGCAATTTGTTGCGCGGCGGCCAGCGTCTCATAGCTGGTCTTGTTCCACTGCGCGTCGCGCTGTTCGGTGATCAGAAGAATGTTCATTGTAATCGCACCTGGCCTTACAGTCTGCGGAGAAGGTGCCCCACCCCTTTTGTCATTCCGAGCGAAGCGAGGAATCTCTCTTTCTTTTCTTGAACTGAACCCGAAGAGAGATTCCTCGCTTCGCTCGGAATGACAAAATAATTCGCTTTTCGGCAGCTCCCTAAATCACCCGCGCTTCGTGCTTCAATTTTTCGACGAGCTTTGCGGCGGCTTCTTTCGGCGTGCCGGTCAAGAATTCCGTCTTCTTGGTTTTCGACGGCACGTAGATGCGCTCGATGCGCTGCGTCGGTTCGTGCGTAACTCCCAGCGATTCGCGCGCGATCGTCGCGATCTCTTTTTTCTTCGCGGCCATGATGCCTTTGAGCGTCGCGTAACGCACCTTGTTGATGCCGGACTGGATCGTCAGCACGGCCGGCATTGGCAGCTCGACCCACTGGAACCATCCGGCCTCGAGCTCGCGCTTCACGCGCAGGCCGCCGCGCTGCGCGTCAATCTGCATGATGATCGTGGCGTGCGGCTGGCCGAGAATTTCAGCCAGAAGAACGCCCGTCTGGCCGAAGCCTTGATCTTCACTCTGCAATCCTGTCAGCACGAGGTCCGGTTTTTCGCGCTCGATGGCCGCCGCAAGCGATTTGGCCGCGCCGAGCGGATCGAGCGTGTGCGCCTTGTCATCCGCGATGTGCACGCCGCGATCCGCACCCTTGGCGAGGGCTTCCTTGATCGTCTGCTTCACGCGTTCTGGACCCATCGACACGGCGATCACTTCGCCGGTGTGCTTCTCTTTCAGGCGCAAGGCTTCCTCGAGCGCATAACTATCCGGCTCGTTCATCTCGAATCCAATGTCAGTTTCGCGGATCCAGCTTGCGTCAGTGATGGCCAGGGGCGCGTCCTTGGCTGGCACTTGCTTGATGCAGACGACGATCTTCATGCATACCTCACGCTTGAGAGCCAGTGTGGCAACTCTATTTCGAGCGAGCCAGCGGCTGAAGCCGCATTCATTCTGATTATTTTACGGCACGGCTGAAGCCATGCCCTACAAAGATTTGCTAGTTTCCACAAATGCGTTTCGCGCGCGGCCTACCGGGAATCCCAGCGCTTGAACAGCAGCGCGGCGTTGGTCCCGCCAAAGCCGAAGGAATTTGACAGCGCGTGCTCGACGGCAGCCTTGCGCATGTGGTTTGGGATGTAGTCGAGATCGCATTCCGGGTCCGGAGTCTCCTGATTGATCGTGGGCGGCAGGACCTGATCGCGAAGCGCCAGGATGCTGATGCCGGCTTCGAGGCCGCCCGCGCCGCCGAGGAGATGGCCGGTCATGGACTTGGTCGAGCTGACGGCAATTTTCTTGGTATGTTCGCCGAACACGCGCTTCATGGCCTTGGTCTCGATGGCGTCGCCGAGCGGCGTCGATGTGCCGTGGGCGTTGACGTAATCGATTTGGGCCGGCTCGAGTCGCGCGTCGCGAATGGCCGCGCGCATGACGCGGTAGGCGCCGTCGCCGTTCCCTTCGGGCGCGGTGATGTGATATGCGTCGCCCGACATTCCATATCCCACAATCTCGCCAACAATTTTTGCTCCGCGCCGCTCCGCGTATTCGAGCGACTCCAAAATCAGAATTCCAGCGCCCTCGCCAATCACAAATCCGTCGCGGTCGGCGTCAAACGGGCGGCTGGCGCGTTCCGGTTCATTGTTGCGCGTCGAAAGCGCTTTCATCGCGGCGAATCCGCCCACGCCCATCGGCGTGATGGCCGCTTCGGCGCCGCCGCAGATCATGACTTCCGCGTCCCCGTGCTGGATCATGCGGAAGGAATCTCCCACCGCGTGCGCGGAAGCGGAGCACGCCGTCGCGGTCGCCGAATTCGGCCCCTTCGCTCCGTACCGAATGGAAATGTGCCCCGAAGCCAGGTTGATAATCGCCGCGGGAATGAAAAACGGGGAGATGCGCCCGGGACCGCCATGTAGCAGCTTCGAGTGCTCGCGTTCGATCACGTCGAATCCGCCGATCCCGCTCGCCACATATACGCCGGTCACTTCCGCGATTTCCGGCGTGATTTTCAGCTCCGACATGCGCATGGCGAAATCCGTGGCGGCCAAGGCAAGCTGGATGAACCGGGCGATTTTCTTGAGCTCTTTTTTTTCGGCCCAGTGGAGAGGATCAAAGTCGCGGACTTCCCCGGCAATGGTGCAATCGAAGCCGGCGGCATCGAAATGAGTGATCGTGCGGATGCCGCTCTTTCCCGCCAGGAGGTTCTTCCAAACCTCATCGGTGCCGATTCCCAGACCGCAGACCAGTCCGACACCCGTTACTACAACCCGGCGGCTCACTTGATTAACTCTCTCCTGGTGGTTTGCAGAGGCCTCTGAACTACTTCTTGCCGTGCTTTGTGATGTAGTCGACTGCGTCCTTCACGGTGGCGATCTTTTCCGCGTCTTCGTCGGGAATCTCGATCCCAAAGGCCTCTTCGAAGGCCATCACCAATTCGACCGTGTCCAGGGAATCCGCACCCAGATCGTCCACAAAGGAAGCGGTGGCGGTCACTTCGCCTTCATCCACTCCAAGCTGTTCCACGATAATCTGTTTTACCCGTTCATCGACACTGGCCATTCTGTTTTGCCTCCGATAAGCGCTATGTCCGGCTTCGTGTGGCTCGTTCTCTCACTACTTTGGGTGTTGATTTTGAGCACCCGACATTCTATGTACGGTCTCGCCCTAGGTCAACCTAACTCTGTCTAAGCGGGGGCAAGTTAGATACTCAATGATTCGTTCAGCAGCCCCCTCCGCCGTGGCGGTCGAATGATTGTGCATAGGATTTCACGGCAAAGCAAACGCGTTGATGCCCGAGGTCACAATCACCACGTACTGCTTTCCATTGCGTCCCATGTAGGTCATTGGGTTCGTGTGGCCTTCCGCGTCAAGCTTGGCTTCCCAAAGCAGCTTGCCGGACCGTGATTCGAACCCTCGGATGCGCTTGTCGATGGTCCCCGCAATGAACACGAGCCCGCCGGCGGTGGCGATGGAACCGCCTTGCCCGAAGGCTCCTGTATTATGAATCCCCTTGGCCTCCAGTTCATCGCTCGTGCCGAGGGGGACCCGCCAGGCAATATCACCCGTGTTTGCGTTCACGGCCATCAGTTCGGCCCAGGGCGGTTGCTGGCAGGGCAGCTCCGTGTCGGGGTCCCAGAAGCGCGCGTTGAATGAGCCTTTCCCTAGGGGGCTGAAGCGGCGGTATGCGACTTGGTCGCCGTCGGGGGACTTATCCAAACGGCCCATACCTCCGACGTTGCGCGAGTTCACAAACACATATCCCAGCGTCGGGTCCACGGAGACGCCGCCATAATTGGGACCGCCCTGCTGCCCTGGGAAGATAACTCTGAATTCCTTACTGCTATAGGGAGTGTAGGCGCCTTCGCTGTGAATGCCGCCAATCTGGGCTACCAGGTCCCGGCAAAACTTTTCATGCTCGGGCTCACCCGTGAAGACCTCATCGGGTTTCATTCCCTGGCGCGCCAGCGGCGGAGGTTTCACGGGAAACGGCTGTGTTGGCGAGCTCTGCTCGCCGGGGACATCGCTCTGCGGCACGGGTCGCTCTTCCCACGGATAGACGGATTTGCCTGTCTCACGATTCAGGAAAAACATCAGTCCCGGTTTTGAGAGGGCCACGACCACCGGGATTTTCTTTCCGTCGCGAATCATTTCCATCAGCGATGGGGCCGCTTCGGCGTCGTAATCCCACAGGTCATGATGCGTGAGCTGGAAATACCAACGCACCTTTCCAGTATTGGCATCCAAAGCCACGATTGAAGAAGAGAATAAATTCTGCCCGTGCCGCGCGCCTCCGTAGTATTGAGCAGCGGGTTGTCCGATCGGCAAAAAAATCAGGCCACGCTGCGAGTCTACGGTGGCTGCTCCCCAGTTGGCAGGCGATCCAGCGGCCATCCAATTATCCTTCGGCCAGGTTTCATACCCAGCCTCGCCCGGATGCGGGATGGTGTGGAATGTCCAAACTAATTTGCCTGTGCGGAGATCCCATGCGCGAACATCCATCGCGGGCCCGTCGGGGTCGTCTTCCTTCCCCTGCGCCCCAGTGATGATGAGGTTGTTATAGATGACTCCGGGGGAACTCATGTGATAAGGCGCGGTAGGGAATTTTTCCGTAACACCAGCTCGTAAGTCAACGACACCTTCCCTGCCGAACCCCGGAACGAGTTTCCCCGTCTTGGCGTTGAGGGCGATCAACCGTCCTTCGCTCGTCCCCGCGAGAATCGCAGGCGGATTATCCTTATCCCCCGGCCAATAGGTAACGCCACGAAGCGTGGCGTTCGCTTTGCTCAGATCGTATTTCCAGATTTCCTCGCCGCTCTCGGGTTCCAGCGCAACGATGGCGTGATTGACTGTCGGGGTGTACAGCATTCCGTCGACCATGATTGGCACGGCCTCCGTTGCGGGTGGGCCTTGCGTCGCGGAATTGGCGGCATCGGAGGAAATGCCGTACTGCCAAGCCTTCCTAAGTTTCGACACGTTCCCGGTATCAATCTGCTTCAGCGGGGAGTAACGCTGGCCGGACTGATCATACCCGTACGCCGGCCAGTCTGTTTGACAATAGGCGACCGGAGCGAAGAGGCCCGCAAGGAGAATGGTTGCAAGGAATCTCATCGAAATCTCCAGAATTTGAGAAGGTGACCGAAATTTTTGGTTCCGACCTTGGGTATGCGCAAGACCATACGGCAGAGGGGACACGCCATCAATTTTCGTTCGACGCGTCTATTCGGAATGGACTTCTGCCGCCGCCCTAACCGAGTGGCGACGATCACTCCGGTTTTCTATCCCATCCGCAAGCCGCCGTTAACGTCCAGCACCGCGCCGGTAATGTAGCCTGCTTCTTCGCTTGCCAGAAACACGACGGCTGCGGCGACTTCCGCATCGCATCCCATGCGGCCGAGCGGTATTCGCGCGAGGAGAGCGTCTTTTACGTTTTGCGGCAGCGGGTCGGTCATGGGCGAAACGACGAAGCCCGGCGCGACGGCGTTTACCGTGATATTGCGCGAAGCGATTTCCAAGGCAAGAGCGCGAGTCAAACCGATGAGGCCGGCCTTGGCGGCAACGTAATTCACCTGCCCCGGATTCCCCGTCTCGGCCACCACCGAGGTCACATTGATGATGCGGCCATAGCGGGCGCGCATCATCACGGACATGGCCTGCTGCGCGCACAGGTGCGCGCCGGTCAAGTTCGTGCGCAGGACGGCGTCCCAGTCTTCGGCTTTCATGCGCACGGCCAGGCCGTCGCGAGTAATGGCGGCGTTATTTACCAGGATGTCAAGCTTGCCGAATTTTTCGAGGGCTTGGCGGAATCCGGACTTCACTTGTTCGGCGTCGGCCACATCCATCGCCACGGCCAGGCCTTCGCCCCCAGCGGCGGCAATCTCGGCAACGACGCCCGCCAATTTTTCGGCGTTGCGCGCCGCCGCGGCCACGCGCGCGCCGGCCTGCGCCAGAGCGAGCGCCGTGGCGCGCCCGATTCCTTGCGACGCGCCGGTCACCAGAGCGACTCGATCTTTTAGGCTGAACATGGGATTTTTTGTAGCACAGGCTTCAGCCTGTGGGGTTTCGTTCGCGAAATCGACCGACCCCGCCATCCTAGACCCAATGGAACCCCACAGACTGAAGTCTGTGCTACTTACGCTTCCGCGGATTCGGACTGCGCCTGCGCGAGTTTCTCCAGCGTCGAGCGCAGGGATTTTTCATCCTCCACGTTGAACACGTGGATCGACCGGTCAATCTGCCGCAGCAGCCCCGTGAGGACACGGCCTGGC
The DNA here is from genome assembly GCA_035604385.1 of Verrucomicrobiia bacterium. Taxonomy (GTDB): domain Bacteria; phylum Acidobacteriota; class Terriglobia; order Acidiferrales; family UBA7541; genus Palsa-360. The sequence goes on from DATNIO010000184.1 coordinate 20,780, forward strand.
CCCACCTCGACAAACGTGTTGACGCCCTGGTCGATCAGCTCGCGCACGGATTCTTCCCAGCGAACGGGCAGAGTAACCTGGCGAACGAGCGACTCCCGCGCCTCATCTCCACTCGTGGTGAGCTCGGCGTCGGCATTGTTCACCAAGGGCACGCGCAACGTGTGGAACGCCGTAGTCCTCAGATCGGCCTCGAGCCGCTCCGCCGCCGGCTTCATCAGCGAACTGTGAAAGGGCGCGGAAACCGGAAGCATGACGGCGCGCTTGGCGCCGCCCGCCGATGCTAGTTCCACGGCGCGCTTCACCGCCTCGGCATGGCCGGAAATTACAGTCTGCTCGGGAGAATTCAGATTGGCCGGCGCCACGACTTGTCCATCGGCCGCCTGCCGGCATATCCCGGCGACTTGCGCGGGAGCCAATCCTAAAATCGCCGCCATCGCGCCGACGCCTTCGGGCACCGCCGATTGCATGTATTCTCCGCGACGCCGCACGAGGCGCACCGCGTCGGCAAATTCCAGTCCGCCGGCCGCCACAAGCGCGGAAAATTCACCCAGGCTATGCCCCGCGACATAGGCCGGCTGAACTCCATTCTCGGCGAGCACGCGATACGCTGCCACGGATGCGGTCAAAATCGCGGGCTGCGTATTCGCAGTCAGCTTCAGTGCCTCTTCACTGCCGTTGAAGCACAGATCGGAGACCGAGAATCCCAGGGCTTTGTCCGCCTCATCAAACACACTTCGGGCCGCCGGATGGTTAGCGGCTAGTTCCTTGCCCATGCCGGGGTACTGTGAACCTTGCCCCGGAAACAAAAACGCCAATTTTCCCATCGAATGAACCGCCGTTTCGTCGCTTATGCTTCCACAGGGACAGGAATCGTGGCAAGCTCCTGCTCGATTCTTTCGTTGACTCCGCCCCGCACCAATTCCGTCGCTACCCGGATGGCATTTTTAATCGCCAGGGGATTCGAACTCCCGTGCCCGATCACGGTCACGCCCTTCACCCCCAGCAAAGGAGCGCCGCCGTATTCCGAGTAGTCAATTTTCTTTCGAAAGCTCTTATAGGCTTTGCGCGAGAGCACGTACCCGACTTGAGAACTGATCGTGCTCTGCAACGCTTCCTTCAGCATCGCCGCAATGTGCTGCGCGACGCCTTCGCTGATCTTCAGGGCGATGTTTCCGATGAATCCGTCACAAACGATGACGTCCACGGAGCCGTTGAAAATGTCCCGCCCTTCGACATTTCCCGTAAAATTCAACGAGGAGAGTTTCAACCGGCTGTAGGCCTCGCGCGTCAACTCGTTGCCCTTCGATTCTTCCTCGCCAATCGATAGCAGCGCCACTTTCGGCCGCCGCGTCCCGAAAATCGCCCGGTAGTAAATCTCGCCCATCACTGCAAATTGCACGAGATGCGCGGGCTTGGAATCCACGTTCGCGCCCACGTCGAGCAAAACCGCTGTCCCGCCGCGTGAAGTGGGAAAGGGCGCAGCCAGCGCTACGCGGTCCACCGACGACAGCGTGCCTAGCCCAAATCGCGCCACGGCCATCACCGCGCCCGTATTCCCCGCGCTGACCAGCGCATCGGCCTGGCCGCCACGTACCAGCTTCGTCGCGACGTGCGCCGAACTGTCTTTTTTCTTCCGGAAAGCGTGAGTGGGCGAGTCATCCATCGTGATGACTTCGGTCGCCGGAACAATCTCGATGGGCAACCCTCGATGCGGATGCTTCGCCAACTCTTTCTTCAGCTCAGGCGCGAGGCCAACGAGAAGGATTCGAACTCCCAACTCGCGAGCGGCCTGCACTGCGCCCTCGACCTCAGGACGCGGCGCATGGTCTCCACCCATCGCATCTACGGCTATGGTGATCATTCCAACTCCGGTAGGGGAACCGTGCAAAGGCCGTACACTTCCGGGCGTCAGGTCCCGGTGTCCACGACTTCCCGGCCTTTATAATAGCCACATTGCGGGCAAGCCTGGTGAGGCTGTTTCATTTCATGACAGTTGGGGCACTTGGCGAGGGCCGGTGCTTTCAGATGATCATGAGCGCGCCTGCTATTCTTCCGCGCGTGGGAATGACGCCGTTTTGGATTGGGCATACAAACTCCTTCTTATGGCCCCAAAAATTGTATGAGGCATTCTATGGTGTTTCGTCTGGGATTCCTATTGCTTTTTGAACCAGTCCTGTTTCAGACGCGCCAGAGGCGCCATACGCGGATCGCCTGCGTGACTTTCACAGCGGCATTCCTCATTATTCAAATTCACTCCGCACTGGGGACACAGTCCCCGGCAATCGCTGCGGCAAATCGCCTTCATCGGCAAAGCCAGGAGGACTTGCTCGGCCAGAACATCGGCCAGGAACATTCCTTGGCCCTCGAAAAACGCAATTTCGGTGTCGTCGAGCTTCAGACGCTCCTCTTCTTCCTTGGTCATGGTCGCGAGAGGCTTGTAAAAGAGATCAAATTCACGGGCAATATCCTCATGCACGGGTTCGAGGCAGCGCGCGCACACCATCTCCAGGCGCGTATGCAGCTCCCCTGTGACGCGAATCTGCCCTTCCACGAGTTCGGCGGTCGCGCGCACCTCGAGAGACTCCGCCTGCCGGAAGTCGCCGGTGCGGTAGTCAACCGTTCCCGGGGCATAGCTCTTCCGGATGCGGATTTTGCGGGCTGCCAGCTCTTTTACGTCTAGGAACATCGGTATTCACCGCTTGCGTGGGGATCCCTGATACTCCCCCCGAAACCCATTATAAGTCCCGCCCGAGTGATGTCAAGGAAGGCACCGCGCAGTTCGGTGCGGGTGCTTCGAAACAGGTACGTGTAGGACAGACTTCAGTCTGTCGCCCGTAAGCAAGCACCGAAAATCAAAACCCGACAGTCCCGCCTCGGCGGGACTGTCCTACGCGGATCGTGCCGAACCCGTTCCGAGCAACTCCGCGTGCTGGCGAAGCAGAAAATGATCGGTCATCCCGGCGATGTAGTCGCACACGACTCGGTACTTGGGGGCGCGTTGCGCAAGCTTGGCGTAGGCTTTGGGCATCGCTTCGGGATGCTCGACGTAAAAATCGAAAAGTTGGGCTAGGGCATCTACCGATCGTTCGCGATCGCCGACAATTGCGGGATGGTTGTAAAGACGCGCGAGCAGGAATTTCTTGAGCACCGCGTTTTCGGCGGCCAGCGACGCGCTGAAGCCTGTGAGGCGACGGAGTTGGTGTCGGACGTCATCAACGCTTTGAACGCCCGACGCCGCGACGACGGATCGCGTATTCTCGATCAAGCCGGTGGCAAGATGATCGAGGACGCTCTTGGCGGCTTCGTTGAATTTCAGCTTCTCAAGACCCTCCGGGTGGCTGCGCTCGACGTCTTCATAAAATCTTGC
>DATNIO010000185.1:0-4441 GCA_035604385.1 Verrucomicrobiia bacterium
TTCCAGCCTGTGGGGGTTGGTCCTTGCAAGGACTAAAACCCACAGGCTGGAAGCCTGCGCCACTAAAACCAGCCCCAGATTGCTGGGTCATTTTTCCATGTTTCAGCAGGAATCAATCTTCTCCGATAACGTTGGAGGCGAGGAAAGTTTGCGACAAGTGGTCTCCCCACGCTTCCTTCACTTCGAGGGCGATCGCATAAGGAAGAAAGCGGTCGAGATCCTGTGGTGCATCTGATGCGGGGTTCAGACGATCCAGCTTGTCTTGATCCACCTTTTCGAGGTACTGGCGGAAACCCGCGATTTGATCCGACACTTGCCGGCCGAGCGGCGATTTGCGCTTCAGGCGCGGCCCCCAACCGAGATTGATCAGCAGAAACGCCACAAGCATCAGGGAAAAAGAAAGGGAGACGCCCGAAGCCACAGTTTTCAACAGGTACACAATCACCGCGGCGAATATGGAAAATGCAGCCACGCCCGGAAGCAATTTGATCCAGCCCGTCCCCGCGCGCACCGCGTTTTTCAATGCCGAAGCGAACGAAAACTCGATCATCATCCCCATCGTCAACCCCATGAAGAGCACCCAGAGCGTGGTGAAAACCGCGGCAGAAGTGTCGCGGCCGCGCGCCGTGATGGCCAGCGCCAGCGCGGACACAAACGTGGCTAGGACGCCCAGCGCGATGATTCCCAAATGCCGCGTGAAATATTTTTTGCCGAGTTGATCGGCCAGTTCATCATGAATGTGAACAACGTAGCGGCCATTCCGCGCGGCGTTGCGCTCGTCCATTGCGCCGGTCAAGACAATTTCGGGGCCGTCTTCAAATAAAAGTGCGAGGACGAATTTCTCCTCGGGCGCCAGAGCGGCCTCGGCAGCGCGATCGCTCATCAGCCGCGACAGTTTGTATTTTCCGTTATCGGCTTCCACGCGAAGGCATCCGTGAACCGCAAGCTGAGCAATCACGGCGGCGAACGAGCGCCCATCGGTGAGGCCCAACGCAATATAGCGCGCGGCGGCGGGGGAAATTCCCTCCGGCGGCTCATAGCGCGCGACAACCACGCCCGGCTTGGGATCCGGCCCAATCCACACCCAGGCGATCAAGTAATAAAGAAACAGCAGCGCGGGTGCGACCAGCACCCCGCCTTCGCGGCGCAGAAATACGAACTTCGGCATCTGGATGTAGCCGGACGGCCAGGTGACGGCCAGACTCAGGCTCTGGCGCGGGTTCATGTTCGTGGCTCGATAAACGATTGCGCCGGAGGCGTCATCGACCCGCTCGAGTGTGTTTTCAGGCCGGCGAGGAAAACTCCCGCCGAGTCCGCCTACTCTCGGTTCGACCTCGATGTTTTCGCTGGGGACAGCGGCGGGCAAATGGACGGCAAGGATCGCTTCCGCAATCGGAACCGTGCGCTCAGAGCCCACGGCATTCCAGTAAAGCGTGTCGCGCCCTGCGCGCGAAATCATCGCCCAATCGACTGTATAGCGAATCACGAAGCGGTGCTCGCCCGAATCGAGCGCCACGTTGCGCTCCCCGATGGAAAGCTGCGCATAGCCGTAGCGCTTGCCCAGCTCGTACTTGACGCGTTGGCCGTCTTCAGTCACTTCCAGAATCTTCACGCGAATGCCGTTGTCCTTTTGGTATGTGCCCACATAGCGCGTATCCCACCGGTCCGTCAGGGAGATGGGCAAGTCCCGCTGGAAGCCGTGTTTGTAAAAGGATGAAGCATTGCGGACGGCAAATTCTTCGCGGACTTCAAGAGTGGCGTTTTCGCGAACGGTTACGTCTGCGCGGAAAAATGTGATGCCGGGCCGCGCCCCGTTGTCTGCGCTGGCAATCCGGCAGAAGCAGGAAGCGGCAAGGAAAAGCACGGCGGTGAGTAAGCGGTGGCGCACGTTTGCCTCGGGATTCAACGAAAGACGGTACACACTATGGTACGCGGAAAAGGCAGCATGCCTGGCGGGTGATGATATGCCGTGTCGCCAGTCATACACCCCGTCTCCAACCAAACGTCTGACGAGGGCGGGGGGAATATCTATATAAGTCTACTATTTTTATTTATTTGCGGCTGGTACCCAGGTCGAGAAGGGTGCCGGGGCCCATTTTGTGGAGGCCCCCCGCTATCCCATAGATAACTCGGAAGAAACCGGTATAGCTTTTGGACCCTAGTTTTGTTATAAGCGAAGGGTCCAGTTTAGTCCTGGGATATTCCACCTGCCTGGTGCTGAACCTGAGACCTCATGGAGATTGGGTCATGAGTTTTAGTCGCGTTCAAAAAGGTGCGAATCGCGGATTAGTGTCTACCCATGGGCAAAAGCCTGCCCAATTTCCATTCCTATATTTTCGCCACACAGCCGTGGCGAATCACAAGACATCTACGCAGAAGCTGGGAATCACGGGCCTTCGTTAGGTCTAGGAAAAGTCTGAGGGAGCAAGGAGGATATTCATGGCGACCGCAGTAACTCACTACACTTCCTACAAAGCGCGGCCCTTTACAAGGGATCAGCGGGAAAAAACGACGATTCTATTCGGCGGCCTGACCTGGAAGCACGAGCGACTGGTCCAGGGCGTCTTCAACAATCTGAACTACAACGCCAAGCCGCTGCCCAATATCGCGCGCGCGGACCTGGACGCCGGCAAGGAATTGATCGACACCGGCGCGTGCTGCCCCACGATCTTTACCACGGGCAGCCTGGTGAATTTCCTGAAGAACGAAGTCGCCGTCAGCGGGAAGCAAAAGACCCTGGATGACTACGTCTTCCTGACAGCCGGCGCCTGCGGCCCCTGCCGCTTCGGGCAATACCACGAATCCTATGAGATGGCCCTCGACGGCATGGGGCTGAAGGAGTTCCGCCTCTTCCTGTTGGCGCAGGACCAGCTGGACCAGGCGCCCGAAAAGGGCGGCGGTCTGGAAATCAACATGCCGCTGAGCCTCGGCATTGTCTGGGCCATTCTGGTGGGCGACATCCTCACGGACATGGAGTACCTGACTCGTCCGTATGAGGTCAACCCCGGGCAGACCGACAAGGTCCTGCAGGAAAGCGCCGATTATCTCTTCGAGGTCTTCCAGAATCGGCCGCTTCGCAACAACAAGTATGGAATGCTGGCATGGCATTTCCTCTCCGGCTATTTCGCGGACGCGTTGCGCGTGGTGCGAAAGAAATTCGACGCGATCGAAGTCGACCGCCTGCAAGTGAAGCCGAAAGTGAAAATTACCGGCGAATTCTGGCTGCAGACGCATGAAGGCGACGGCAACTACAACATCAAGCGCTGGCTGGAATCGGAAGGCTCCGAAGTGATGCCGCCTCCGGTGGCCGTGTGGCTGGGCTACCTGCTGCACACTCCGCTCTGGCGCATTCCGGAGAAGCCGAACTTTGACCGCAAGGCGAAGATGAAGATGGCCATGATCCGCGGGTTCGAGAAGCTCTACGTGGGGACGTACAACCGGTTCCGCAAGGCGCTCGCCTACGTGCCGAACGAATTGCCGGATCAGGAAGAGTTGAAGCAACTGGCCTCGCCCTTCTTCCATCACGAACTGCGTGGCGGCGAAGGACACATGCTGATCGGCAAGGCTCTGCATGCGCATCTTCATAAGCATGCCAACATGACTTGCGAACTCTCGCCGTATTCCTGCATGCCGAACACAATGTCGCAAGGCGCCATGGCCAACGTGCTGGGACGCCATCCCGACCTGCTCTACGCTCCCATCGAGATCAAGGGAGACGCCGAAGTCCACGCACTTTCCCGTTGCCAGATGATTCTCACGGAAGCGAAGAAGCGTTCGCAATCCGAGTTCGTGGAAGCAATGGCCAAGACCGGATTGACGCTTGAAAAAATCCGGCAGATCGAAGAAAAGAATCCCAAAGTAAAAAAGGCGACATATCGCATTCCGCATTACGGATATGCGTCCACGGCCGCCAACTATGCTCTCCACCTCGCCGGCATGAGGGCGAACTGAGTAGGACAGCCATCCGCCGCGGCGGAGCTGTGCGGGTTTTTGAGTCACCGAACAGGAACAAGGAGGACAGCCAGGAGTGGCTGTCCCACTAGAGGACCCCTCCATGGCTGACGGAAGTTTCGTTAAGATCGCGCCCCTCATGCGGGACCCGGGCATGATGGAAATCAAGACGCCGGAGAAGCTGGCGCCCAGCAAGAATGGCGCGATGATCTGCGGCGTCGACGTGGGAAGCACCACGGTCAAGTACGTTCTCGCCTCGCCATCCGGCGAAGTCCTCTCCCAAGCCTACGAACGGCACAATACAAAACAGGGAGAAAAAGTTCTGCAGTTTTTGTCGCGCCTCGAGGCGCAGCATGGCCTGACGCCGCAGCGCGATCGCATCTTCCTGACCGGGTCGGGAGCGGGGCTGATTGCCCCCGTGGTGGGAGCCAAGGTCATTCAGGAAGTCGTCGCGGTGGCCGCCAGCGTCGAGAGGCTGCACCCGGCGGTG
>DATNIO010000186.1:0-11912 GCA_035604385.1 Verrucomicrobiia bacterium
TGAATGGGCTTGCGCTTCGCTGGCCCGTTGTATACTTCCTTTTTGCCGCCCCCTTCCATGCCGAAACCTCGCAAGCCGCCGGCGCTCGTCCCGGGGAGCACAATCGCCGTGGTTGCGCCGGCAAGTTCCGCGAAGGAAGAACGCATTCAGCGCGGCTGCGAAACTTTGGAACGGCTCGACTACCGGGTGAAGAGATACGCGTCGAAAAACAAGCCGGAGGGATATTTTTCGGCGCCGCTCGCGGAGCGGCGCAAACACTTGCAAGATGCTTTGACGCGTCCTGAGGTTCGAGCGGTCTTGTGTTCCCGGGGCGGGTATGGCAGCACGGAAATTCTGGACGGGCTCGCCACGGCGCGCCTCAAACAGGCCAGGATTTTTTGCGCGTTTAGCGATTTGACGTCGGTCCATATTTTTCTGTGGCAGAAGCTTCGCTGGGTCACGTTTTACGGCCCGCTGGTGGCCGGAGGATTCGATGCGGGCCCAAATGCGACGGGCGGCTTCGATCCGGACACGTTTATGTGGGCGATGACGGCGACGAACAGCGGCTGGACCGCGCCGCTCGAGGGCGAAACGTTCACGCGCGGCGCAGCCGAGGGAACATTGCTCGGCGGCTGCATCACATTGATCGAAACTTCGATTGGCACGCCGTGGGAGCTCGATACGCGCGGCTCTATCTTATTGCTTGAGGACCGGGGAGTGAAACCATACCAGCTCGATCGCATGCTGTTGCACATGAAGCAGGCGGGAAAGTTTGAAGGCGTCCGCGGAATCGTCCTCGGAGAATTTCCCGAGTCCGACCCTCCCGAAGGCAGCTCCGTGACGGTCGCCGACGTTTGCCGGCGCATTCTCGGCCCTCTGCGCTTTCCGGTGGTCTACGGAGCGCCGGTGGGCCACACGACGCGCCCGATGCTGACCATTCCGCTCGGCGTTCGGGCGAAACTTCGGGCCTCGGGCGAAGGGCGTCTCGAAATTCTTGAACCGGCGGTGCGCGCATGACGCGGCCCATGCATTTTCATCTCTCGGGTATCGGCGGCGCGGCCATGGCGCCGCTCGCCGGGATGCTGGCCGAAAGCGGGCACCGCGTGACGGGCTCGGACGCGGGCGTCTATCCGCCTGCATCGACGCTGCTCGACAGCCTGGGGATCCGCTGGTCGAACGGCTTCAACGCCGCCAATCTCGATCCTGCGCCGGACATCGTCGTCCTCGGCAATGCGCTGTCGCGCGGCAACCCGGAAGTCGAAGCGGTGCTGGATCACAAAATTCCGTACCGGTCGCTTCCGCAAACGCTCGAGGATTTCTTTCTGCCGGGCCACGACTCACTCGTCGTCACCGGCACGCATGGAAAAACTACGACGACTTCCATGCTTTCCTGGATTCTGCATCATGCGGGGAGGCATCCGAATTTCCTGATCGGCGGTGTGGCCGAAAATTTTGGGCGCAGCTTCGGCCTGGGTGGTGGCGACGAATTTGTTCTCGAGGGTGATGAATACGATTCCGCGTTTTTCGATAAAGGGCCGAAATTCCTGCACTATCATCCGCAAGAAGTCATCATCACTTCGCTCGAATTCGATCACGCCGATATTTACGACAATCTTGCCGCCATCGAGCTGCAATTCCGGCGCATGGTGAATCTGGTGCCACGGCGTGGCCGGATCGTGGCCTGGGGAGAAAGCGAGACCGTTCGCGGGGTCGTGCAAAAAGCGTTCTGTCCCGTCGAGACCTACGGCTTCACGCCCGGCGTGGATTGGCTCGCGGGCGACCTGGAAATTTCTGGCAGCGAAACGCGCTTCCGTGTTTCGCGCCAAGGAAACGAAGTAGCACGCGTCAGGATGTCCCTTGCCGGCCGCCACAATGTCCTGAACGCAGTTGCGGCCATCGCCATCGCGCACGGTCGCGGCGTAAGCGGCGAAACGATTGCCGACGCGATGGCGGAATTTCGAGGCGTCCTGCGGCGCCTGGAAGTGAAAGGGGAATCGTCCGGAGTGTTGGTCGTCGACGATTTCGCGCACCACCCGACGGCGATCCGCGCGACGATTGACGCGGCGCGCCATCGCTGGCCCGGCCGGAGAGTGTGGGCCGTGTTCGAACCTCGTTCGAATACCATGCGGCGCAGGGTTTTCGAAAGCGATTTGGCCGCGTCTCTCGCGTCAGCGGATGCAGCCGTCCTCGGCGCTGTGAACAGGGCAAATCTACTGAGCGATGAAGAGAGAATGTCTCCTACTCGTGTTCTTGAAACGATCCGCGGTTCCGGCCGCAAGGCGAAAGGATTTGATTCCGCCGAAGAGATCGCGGAATATCTCGCCGCCGAAACGCGGCCCGGCGATCTCGTCCTCGTGATGTCCAACGGCAGCTTTGACGGGCTCTGCGGAAAACTGCTCGGCAGGCTGCAGGAACGCGGCGCCCCGGTGGGGAAATTCAAGGCATGAATTTCCACTCTCGCTTCTGGCCGCGCGCCGCGATCCTGGCGGCGGTTTTCTACTTTGCGTCGCCCGCGCAGGCCACCATCGATTACACGGTTTCACTCTCCCATCCCGAGAGGCATATTTTCGGAGTGACGATGCGCATCCCGAAGGTGCGCGATAAAGTGACGCTTCAGATGCCATCTTGGAACGCCCTCTACCAGATTCGCGATTTTTCCTCGCACACGATGCAGGTCAGCGCCACGGATGACGAGGGACATCCGCTCCCGCTGCGGAAGCTTGACAAAGATACCTGGAGCGTCTCGGGGAACGGCACCGTCACCGTGAGTTATCCCATTTTGTGGGACGAGCCGGGGCCCTTTGCGTCGCAATTGAATATGGATCACGCGTTCGTCAATTTTGCCATGGTGTTGTTGTACGTACAGAACCGCAGGGCCGAGGACACCAAAGTGTCGTTTGATGACGTGCCCGAGGGCTGGCGCGTGGCGGTCGAGCTGGACGCAACCGGAGCGAGCGCCGGCCATCACTCCGCGGACTACATTGCCCCGAGCTACGACGCGCTCGTTGATGCGCCAGCGGAAATCGGCCATTTCGACGAGTATCGGATGGAAGCAGGCGGAAAGCCCATTCGCATCGTCATTCACGGCGATCCCGGCGACCGCGCGCGGCTGGTGGAATCGCTCAAGCGCATTGTCGACTATGAAGTTTCGTTGATGGGCGGAGCTCCGTTTCGAGAATATCTTTTCCTGTTTCACGTGGGGCCCAATTTCGGCGGCGGCGGAATGGAGCACATGAATTGCACCGCCATATCCGCCGACGTCGCCGCGCAATTGCCCAGCTATTCGGCGCATGAATTTTTTCACGCGTGGAACGTCAAGCGTATTCGGCCGCAGTCCCTGGAGCCGGTGGATTACAGCAAGGAAATGTGGACGCGCTCGCTCTGGTTCGCGGAGGGCGTGACCAACACGTATGGAGCCTATACGCTCGAGCGCACCGGGCTCTGGTCCCCGCAGCAGTTTTACGCCAATCTGGCGGACGAGATCAGGGAGCTTCAGTCCCGCCCCGCGCACCGGTGGCAAAGCGTGGAGCAATCGAGTCTGGATGCGTGGTACGAAAAATATCCACTCTACAATCGCCCCGAGGAAAGCATTTCGTATTACAACAAGGGGCAGATCGTAGGCGTGCTGCTTGATATCCTGATCCGTGACCGGAGCGACAACCGGGCCAGTCTCGATGATGTGTTGCGCGCGCTCAATGTGGAGTACGCGAAGGCGGGACGTTTCTATGAGGAAAGCGAAGGCCTGCGCGCGGTAATGGAAGAAGTGATTCGCAAGAAAGCGCCATCCGCGGATGCCGACCTGAGCGACTTCTTCAGACGCTACATTTCGGGATCCGATGAGATCCCCTATTCGGATTTCCTGGCGCGCGCCGGATGGACGATTCGCGATACGAGCCAACGTCGCGCAACGCTGGGCTTCTCTGTCAATCGCGACAATGGCGCCACAGCGACCATTACATCCGTGGATCGGGAAAGCGGCGCGAGCGAAGCGGGCTTGAAAGAGGGTGACGTCCTGATCGCTTTGAACGGCGAATCATTCCCGCGCGCCCCGGACCGCTGGCTCCGGGACCACCAGCCCGACGAACGCGTTACAGTAAAGGTCCAGCGGGGCGGGGAAGAAAGGAATTTTTCCTTTCCGCTCGGGCGGCAAACCGACGCGGCTTACCAGATCACCGAGATAGCATCCCCGACGGAAAGGCAGCGGCGCATACGAGAGGGCATCCTGCGCGGCGCAACCACTCCCTGACATGATACGCACGGCCTTTGTAGCAATCGCGATGGCGCTCAGCACTCTTGTGCTTGGGCCTCCCCTCATTTTGTTGACGCTCCTGACCAAGTCGGCGACCCTGATGTACTGGACCGGCGTGAAAATGGTCGTGATCGTCACGCGAATTGCGGGGGAGAAAGTGACCGTGTTTGGCCGCGAAAACATTCCCCCGGGCGTTTGCCTGTTTGCCGCGAACCACACCAGCAACGCGGATGCGCCGGCCATTGTGGGCGCCATCCCGCGGCGCATCGCCATACTGGGTAGGAAGTCGCTGTTTGATATTCCGATTGTCGGCGCCGCGTTTCGCCTGGCGAAATTTGTTCCCGTGGACCGCGAAAATCGCGATGCCGCGCTCGCCAGCGTCAAGCAAGCCGTGGAATATATTCGCGAAGGATTTTCTTTCCTGGTTTATCCCGAAGGAACGCGCAGCCCGGACGGACGCCTTCACCGGTTCAAAAAAGGTTCCTTCGTGATTGCCATCGAAGCGGGCATTCCGATTGTTCCGGTGGCATGTTCCGGAGCGCATCGCATCATGAAGAAAAACTCTCTCATCATCCGGCCCGGAAAAGTGACGGTGCGATTTGGAAAGCCGATCGACGCGTCGGCATATACGGTGGAGCAGCGCGACGAACTTGCGCAACGCGTTCACGACGCCGTTGCCGCCGAACTGCCAGAAGATCAACAGCCGTCTACTTGACCGTTACTTCGACACGCCTCGCTGTTTGGCTGTTTTCTTCTTCTCAAATTCTCCGGATAGGCGGCGCACGCTCTTCTGCATTTCGGGCAGGCGCTTGAGCGCCGCGACTACTTTCAGATACAACTTATTTTCCATGGCGGGCGAGGAAGACCACATCGTGCCCGGCGGAGCATCCGTATGCAAACCACTCTGCGCGGTAATGATGGCGCCATCGCCGATGTCGAGATGTCCCGCCGAACCGGCTTGTCCCGCAAGGATGCAGCGGTTTCCCACGCGCGTCGATCCCGCAAGGCCGACCTGCCCGCACAGAATCGTGTCCTCGCCGACTTCGCAGGCATGTCCGACCAGCACGAGGTCATCGATCTTGGCGCCGCGGCGGATGCGCGTTTCGCCTACCGTCGCGCGGTCGATGCAGGCATTGGCCTGAATTTCGACGTCGTCCTCGATCACCACGGGCGCGTTCTGCATGATCTTGTGCCAGCGCCCATCCAAGCGTTTTGCGAAACCGAATCCGTCGCCGCCGACGACCGCGCCATTTTGTAGAATCACCCGGTTGCCGATGGTGCATCCTTCTCTCACCACTGTTTGCGAATGCGCAAGGAAATCGTCGCCGATGTGCGTGTCCCGGTAAATCGTCACGAGGCTGTGCAACACGGCGCCACGGCCAATCGTCACGCCTTCATCCACAAAACAATGCGGACCGATGTGCGCTCCCTCGCCGATCTTCGCGGATTTGGCCACGACGGCCGTCGAATGAATGCCCGGGGGATACGCCGCTGGAGTAGAAAACAAATCAATCGCCCTCGCGAAATCAAAGTACGGGTTCTGCGAGCGCAGGGCAGCAAGAGGCGGCAGGCCGGGACTGCGTTGGATAGCCACTTTCTCGTCCACGAACACACCCGAAGCGAGCGTCTTGGCCAGCTCTCGGGAGTATTTCGGATTCGACAGAAACGTAACTTCGCCGGCCTGCGCGTTTTCGATCCCCGCCACGCCGTGAACTTCAACGTTTTCGCCGCCTTGCAACTTGCAACCCAATCGCGCGGCCAGCTCGCCGAGTTTCATGTCTCGTTCTCCTCGAAAATTCGGTTCGGCAGATTACAAAATCCAAACAGGTACGCCGCTCACTGTACAACATTCCATAGCGTCCGAAGTAGGTGGTGGGAACCTGGGAACGCCAATCTCCCGATTGGCGGCGGGCAATACGCCAATCGGGAGATTGGCGTTCCCGGGGAAATTGTCTCGCGAGAGATTCAGGCTAATCGTTAAAAAGTCCCGGCTGCGGCGGCGCGGCGGGTTTGCGGCGCGCAATTCCCACAACCCCGAGTACCGTCATTTCCGTCAGCGCGGTGCGCGGGATAAAAATTCGCAGCGTCGTGCCGTGCAAATCGGGCGGCGTAATTTGCACGCCGCGATCCAGCAGGGAGAGCAAATCATTGGGGACGACACCCTCAATCGTGTCTTCGTCGCGGAACTTCAAGCGGACCCACAATCCATCCAGCTTGGGCCTGGAGAGGAACGCTTTGCGCTCAGGCTCGAAATCGTCGGAGAATTCGCGCACAAAATAAATACTGCGAACATCTTTCACCGAAAAACTCCGCTGCTCCCCGTCGGGAGTCAACAGCTCGAGTGTCTCCGCTTCGCCGAGCTTGCTGGGGTTCAAGTAGCCGCGCACGACATTGCGATCGAGGAATCGCACGACGACTTTCTTGTGCGTAGAGGCTGGAGTTCGTACTTTCACGTAAGGGGACCCGAAGCGCGGGCCTTGCGAGTCGAGCGCAACTATGTTATGTTAAGCGCTCTTTTTCTGTCAAGTGTATATTTTTCAAAGGTTTAGACAGAGGCTAAGACTGGGGGCCTCGCTCTTTTGATCGAAACCGCCACCCATAAACGGCAGATCCTCAAATCTGCATCCATCATCAGTGTCATCACTGTCGTTAGTCGGATTCTCGGCTATGTCCGTGACCAGCGGTTAACCCTTCTCTTGGGCACCAGCGGAATAGCGGATGCCTTCGTGCTGGCCTACCGGATTCCGAACCTGCTTCGGCGGCTCGTTGGGGAAGGCTCGATGACGGCGTCTTTCATTCCGGTGTTTACCGATTACATGAGGAATCGCTCCCGGGAAGAGACCTGGGCGTTCGCAAACCGTTTGTTTTGGACGTTTTGCGTGATTTTGTCCGCTCTGACCGTACTTGGGGTCATTTTTTCTCCTCTCTTTGTCCGGTTCTTCTCCATGTTCGGAAAAAATCAAGTCCAGCTGGATGCTATCTACCTGAACCGTTTGATTTTCCCTTACATCCTGTTCATAGGGATGGCGGCGCTGGCGATGGCCATCTTGAACTGTTTTCACATCTTTGGGCTGCCTGCTGCCACGCCGATTCTGCTGAATATCTCCTTTATCGTCTTTTCGGTAGCGGTAGTTTGGAGGCATTTTTCGAGCCCCGCGGCGGCGCTCGCCGTGGGCGTTCTGGTCGGAGGGATCTTCCAATTCTTTTTGCAGGTCCCTCAGTTGGTAAAGCGGGGGATGAATTTCCAGTTTGCCGTATCGTTCACGGACCCGGGAATACGACGCGTGGCGCGACTCATGGTTCCTGGGTTTGTAGGCATCGGCATTGCGCAAATCAACTTGCTCGTGGACACGATATTTGTGAACGCCAAGGTGATGCCGGAGGGAAGCCTGGTCTCTCTTTACGTAGCAGACCGGGTGACCGAACTCGTCCTGGGCGGTTACGCCATAGCCGTGGCGACGGCCATTCTCCCGATGATGTCGCATCAAGCCTCTGCCGGGGACTACGAGGGAATGAAGAAGACATTTCTTTTTTCGCTGCGCATCGTTTCGTTTATAACGATTCCGGCCGCGGTTGGCCTGGTGATCCTGCGCGAGCCCATCGTGCAGGTGTTATTCCAGCACGGCTTGTTCGTTGCGGAATCCACGCGATTGACGGCGCGCGCGCTGCTGTATTATTCGATCGGGCTACCCGCATTCGCGGCGGTGAAATTGATCGTTCCCGCGTTCTATTCAACCCAGGACACGCGGACCCCGGTGCGCGTGGCCGTGTTTACGATGCTTGCAAATATCCTGCTCAACGTGATTTTTCTTTTTTATTTCTTTGCCAAGCTGAAAAACGGCGGGCCCGCACTCGCGAGCGCCCTGGCGGGCTATTTCAATGTTTTCACTTTATTTGTTATTTTCCGCTTGAGATTTGGGCGGCTGGGAACCCGCGAGATAGCGGCCTCTCTCGCAAAAATCGCAGTCTGCGCGGGCGCAATGGGAGTGGTTTGCTGGGGCGCCCTGCGGTATTCGCAGTTTGACAGCATCGAGCACTTTCTGCCCCGGCTGCTTGTTTTTATCGCGCTGATTGGCGGGGCGACGCTGACTTTTCTGGGGCTCGCCTGGGCCATGCGCTGCGCCGAGATCAGCGAAGTGTACGGCATCGCGTTTCATTCGGCCGGAGCGGAATCGGGGAAGCAAGGAATCGTGGGATAGATAGCCATGGAATCGACTATCCATGTTTTTCTGAGCTATTTGCGCGTGGAAAAAGGCCTGGCGCAGAATACGATCCTGGCCTATGGGCGCGACCTCAAGCGGTTCGCGGAATTCCTCCGAAAACGCCACAAACAACGGATGGAAGACGTTACCCGGGAGGACGTTGTCGATTTCCTTTCCAGCCTGTACAAAGAAAAGCTGGACAGCCGCTCCGTGGCGCGGTATCTGGTTTCGCTCCGGGGACTCTATAAATTCGGGATGATGGAAGGCACTGTGGACACGGACCCGACGGAAAATCTGGAGTCGCCGAAAATCCGCAGCAGCCTGCCGACGTATCTGCGGGTCGAAGAAATTGACAAGTTGCTGCAGGCCCCGAACCTTGCGACTCCGATCGGGTTGAGGGACCGGGCCATGCTGGAGGTGCTGTATTCCACGGGACTGCGCGTTTCCGAATTGTTGAACCTCCGCATTTCCGACATCGACATGCGCATCGGCTGCGTTCGCTGCATCGGCAAGGGAGACAAGGAGCGCCTGGTGCCCATCGGACGCAAGGCCATCGAGGCCGTCGAGCAATATCTGGCGCAGGCGCGTCCGAAATTCGCCAGGCCGTCGAGTCCGCCGCCGCACAATCAGAGTCTGTTTCTGACGAGTATCGGCAGGAGGCTCAGCCGCGTCAGCATTTGGAAGATCCTGCATGATTATGGAACGAGGCTGGGCTTGCGCGGGCGTCTCACGCCGCACAAGCTTCGCCACAGTTTTGCCACGCACCTTCTCGAAGGAGGGGCGGACCTCCGCTCGGTCCAGCTCATGCTGGGCCACGCGGATATTTCCACGACTCAGATTTACACGCACGTGGTCGAGGAGCGCTTGAAACAGATTTATAAAGCGCATCACCCGCGCGCGTGAAGGCCAAAAGCCAATCCACGGGACCATTTCCGTGGCGCGATAAATTCGATCGGGTGCGGGGACGCAGGGAAATAAGCGGCGTCTCCGGCCGAGGACGGTATACGCATGCCTGATTACATGTTCCAGCTCGAAAGCCGCCTCTCCCCGGAGCAGCGAGCCGCCATGGTTCGCATCCAGGAGCTCGCCACTGAGTCCGAGGCCAATCTGTATCTCGTCGGCGGCGCCGTGCGCGACGTCGTCTCCGGAATGTCCATTCGCGATTTGGACTTCACGATCGAAGGGAACCCGTCGCGCATCATCCGAGAGCTGGAAAAAGGCGGAGCGAGGGTGACGCGGGAAGACGAATCGCTGCGCGCCGCCGAACTACTTCTCTCCGGTGAAGTGGATGCGAGCATTTCGGCCGCGCGCGAGGATATCTACGCGCGCCCCGGAGCGAAACCGGAGACTCGATTTTCCACGATCATGGAAGATTTGCGCCGTCGCGATTTCTCCATCAACGCCATCGCCATTTCGTTGAATCCGAATTCGCGCGGCTTGCTCCTCGATCCCACCAATGGTCTCGCCGACCTGGAACGGCGCGAGATTCGCGCGCTGTCGATTCACAGTTTCACGAACCAGCCCGTGCGTCTCTTGCGCGCGCTGCGCTATGAGGCCCGGATGGGCTTCAAGATGGAGTCTCGCACCAGGGACTGGTTCAACCTGGCGATCGAACGCGAATTGCAAGAGACGATCTCGCAGGAGGACGCCGGCGGCGAGTTCCGCCAAGTGACCCGCGAAGAGAAGCCGGCGGCAGTTCTCAAGGCCTGGGAATCGAATGGCCTGATGGGAGTCGTGCACCCGCTGCTCCAGAAACGTCATCCCGATTATGACGCCATCAACCGGATGTTTCGCGTCCGCGAGGATATGGTTTCGTCGGGCCTGCGCCCGCGCTTGTTTGCCCCAGTCACCATCGCGATTCTGGGCCGGCTGAAGGACAGCGAGCGAAAATCCGTGCTCAGCCGCATGTCGTTTCCTTCCTCGGAATTGCGCGCGGTACAGGATGTGGAGCCGGAAGCCCTGAAAATTGTGAAGCTCCTCTCCGGCCCCAAGACGGCGGCCGCGCGCGACGCCTACGCATTCCTGGAGAGAGCGCCGCTGGATTTGCTGGCCTACATTCTTGCTGAATCCAACAACGGGAAAGCCGTCGGCAAAATTCGGACCTACTTCAGCAGGTGGAAGCCGATTCGCCAGGCGCTGCCGGGGGTCGCCACGGAGCTCGAGGTTCTCGGCATGGAGCGCGGCCCGAAGTTCGATAAAGTGGTGGAGGACTTCTTCCAGTTGCAGCTCCTGGGCCGCGCGCGAAAGCCCGAGGACCACGCCAAGATCCTTCGCAAACTTGCCGGAATCAAGGAGCAGCCTAAGAAGGTGGAAGAGAAAAAAAAACCGGAAAAGCCGAAGAAGAAAGGCGAGGCGGCTTCCAAGCCGGAAACCGCCGCGGCGGCTGGGCCAGTGACTCCTCCAAAAATTCAGCCTCACCGCATGGCGCCGGGGAAATCGGCTCCCGGGCCAAAGTCGAAGCCGAAACCTAAAACGAAGAAGAAATAGGTAGCACAGCCATCCGCCGCTGTGGAGCTGTGCAGTTTTGTAAGTAGCAAGCACAGACTCACTGCCGCAAGTACATTTGCAAAACCCCCTCAGGGAAAGTGCCTGTGCCACTAGAACCTTTCCTCAACAACTTTCCGCCACAATCCGTTTAGCCTGTCGCACGAGTTTCTTGAGGGGACGTCGTGCGTTTCGTGCGAGGTTTTTGAGACCTTGGGCTCCTCAGTTCGGGACCCGATATCCTGGCAAACATTGACAAAGTATGCCAAGAGAGCTATTCTGGAGAAAACCTGAAAACCGAGGGACGTCTGTATGCCAATGAACATTAGTCTTACCCCCCACCTTGAGGAGATGATCCGCGCCAAGATCGCTTCGGGGTCTTACAATTCCGCCAGTGAGGTCGTTCGGGAGGCCCTCCGCCTGTTGGAAGAAGAAGATCAGCTGCGATCTCTCAAGATGCAAAGGCTCCGCGAGGACATTCGAGAAGGGTTGGAAAGCGGACCTTCCACGGAATTTGACCCGAGAGAAATTAAGCGGGCTGCCCGGGAAAAGAAATCGAGGAAGGGTAAGAAATAGGTGCCCCCAATCCGCATGAGCGCGCGGGCTCGTTCCCGGTTTATGTAGCGCCCGCCTTCAGGCGGGCATCTGCTTGATTCCAAAATGCCAACCTGAAGGTTGGCGCTACAATAGCCCTGCGAAATCGGGGCGTAGCTAAAATCTTCGCGCGAGATTAGAATAGCGTCCGGCATGGAAACTCCCAGATTCGTTCACCTGCATCTGCACACGGATTACAGCCTGTTGGATGGCGCGTGCGACCTCGAAGAGGTCGTCGATGAAGCGGCGCGCCGGAAGATGCCGGCAGTGGCCGTCACCGACCACGGAAATCTATTCGCGGCGGAATCGTTCTACCACGCGGCCAAGACGCGGGGCGTGAAGCCGATCATCGGCTGCGAAGTGTACGTCGCGAAGGGAAGCCGGCTCGATCGGGGCGAGACGCC
>DATNIO010000187.1:0-25893 GCA_035604385.1 Verrucomicrobiia bacterium
AACGGGGCTTTGATTGCCGGCGGGCATGGCACGACGGTCAAACAAGCCGACATCACTGCGCAGCTTGCTGCGAACTAGATTGAGTGGCGCGGGATTTAGCCTATTGGGGTTCTAGGACTAAACCCCGCAGGTTGAAGCCCGCGCTACTAAACCCCCGCGCTACTTCTTCTCTGGTTTGCCGTAGCCGAGGCCTGGAAGTTTATCGGCGTGATTTACCCTGTCATCGTATTCCTTGATCGCGGATAGGGTGCAGGGATGCGCATCCATCACCCAGTCCTTCCTCAATTTCCAAAAAAACGTGATCGACCAGGGCTTGGCATAATTTTTCGGGTCGTCGAAGGTGAAGACGATCTTCAAGGTGTCCTGGTCCAGGCGCTGCCAACGTTCCGTCTGGTGCATGGATTCGCTGATGGGAAAACCTTGCCAGGTGAGGAAGGCCTTGCCGTTGTAAGCGGCCGAGTCAACGACAAAGGTGTCTCCGTCCCAACGGCCGATGGAATATCCCATGTATTCGGGATCCACGTCCGCGGGAATTTTCCGCCCGTCCGTCCAGATTTCGCGCCAATTGTCATAATACTCGAAGTGCTGCACCAGCCTGTCGCGAGTCAAAAGGATTTCAAACGGCCGGGGAGTAAAAAAATTGCGCGACACGCCGAAGGGATCGCAATCGAGCACGGCTCCAGCCGCGATGAACTTTGCGTTGGCCAGGTACGCCGTCTCGCCCGCGGGTGTAAAGGGAGGCAGCGGGTTGGGATGTCCGCCCAGATCGAGCGGATTGACTTCGCCCTTCGGCTGCATAAAGGGGGCAGGATTCCAGATTCCAGTCAGGTCATGCGGGTCGAACACCGCGGCCTTGGCATCCGCCTTCGCCGCGCCGGAATGATCGGTCTGGGCGCGCGCAACCGCCAGGAAGGCAAGCGCGACCGCCAATGCGATCGTCGAACCTAAGATCCAATTTCGCATTCCGCAACTCCTTTTTTCGTCCAGCCTCAGCGGGCGATTCAAGTTTCAGAACCAGCATCGCGAGAGCAGGCAGCGGGATATTGTGCAAACCTGAGCCGCCGCTACTGCTGTGGTTGCTCGCCCAATGCTCCGCCCGACAACTCTGTGCCGTCGGGAAGCACGACTTTTCGTAGCATTCCCACGGGCGTGCCCTTCTTGCTGGGAACGAAAGTGATCGTGATCTGGTCGCCCGGGTGCAACGTTTCCCTCGACCATCCGGCTCTCCTCAATACGGCCGGAGCGAGAGTTTCGATCGTCCAGTTCACCACTTTATTGGAATCATCCTTCGAGTCCAGAAAAACCTGGCAGTGGGGATTGGACCAGAAGAATTCCGTCACGGTCCCCTTGAGGGTCTTGGGATGCTGGATGTCGTAATCAGATCCTCCGTGGTGGGCGAAGATCGGAACGCAAACCATCACAAGTCCTGCCATCAAGACGAAACCCTTTGCCAGCTTCCTTTTCATGTAACACCTCATGGCGCAGTTCCTCGCGTTCCTGTTTCCAAGCGAAAGG
This sequence comes from Verrucomicrobiia bacterium, assembly GCA_035604385.1. Lineage (GTDB taxonomy): Bacteria > Acidobacteriota > Terriglobia > Acidiferrales > UBA7541 > Palsa-360. Next base: position 1,516 of record DATNIO010000187.1, read on the forward strand.
AGAAAACGGCCGGAGCCCCAGCCTTCCGGGCACGATGGCCTGCGGAAAAAATCACCTTCAAGCCGTATAACAATTGTTGGTACGCCTTGAGAAGCTCAGAGTCAAGGAAAAATACCGATTGGACCTCGCTTCACGTTTGGGGGTTAGACAAGAGATGCAGGCATACCGGCTCGCACGAGACAAGAACAAAGGAGCAGCACAAATCACAAAGGGGAACCTGGCAGTTCCCCTTCATGACTCTTTGGTTTTCGCGTGGCGGCGCTTACCTTGTGCCGTCCACGTTATGCACCGCATCCGCGGTGTAATCCAATTCGGTATTCGTTCTCTTTTCTTTGCAAGCCCGGTGGAGTCATCCTCCTTTGTTAGGCTTACCAACCTTACGATTCCTTTTTACAATCATTCTCTTGCGAAGTATATGACCGGGGTCACCCATGCAAGTGACCATCGTCACGCGGGCGCTCCAGTGAAACTGGGCCGGAGGATTGCCTTCCCAAGCGGTTAGATATATGTTGCCGTTCGGACTGTAAACCGACATCAGGAACCCAGCTCACGCAGCCAGGGGTGGGTGCTTTCGCGCTCGCCGAATCTTACGTTGGAATTTTCAGAAACGGAGATGGATCACGATGCGAAAAGTTCTTCTTGCAACTCTCTTAACTGCCTCGCTGCCGGGAATGATTTCCGCGCAGGCGATTATCGGCGAAAAGGCCGAAACCGTAAAAAGAGAAATCATGAAAATAGAAGATGAGAAGGTGGCGGGACTCCTCAAGGGCGGCTCAGACCCTGTCGATTGGATCAAACAATATGACGCCGAGGACGTCGCCCAAACGAACATCGATGGAAGCAGCCCCACCAAAGCCGAGATCGAGGCTGGGCTGCAACCCGGGGTGTTCAAGATGCATTCCATGAAGCAGGATGGGCATCGCTTCCGCGTGTATGACAATGGAAACGTCGCGGTCGTCACGTACCACGCTCTCGGCGTCCTCGAACGGAACGGCAAAGTTACGCCGCGGGAAAGCAATTTCTCTGATGTTTGGGTGAAGCAGAACGGGGCCTGGCTGCGTGTTCTACATGCGGAGAGAGAAATCGCGAAGAAGCCCGCTGCCGCTCAGTAAGAATCTCAAGTTCAGAATAGAGACTGACGCCATGCTAGGGCATACATCGGAAATGAAAATAGTTGAGAATGATGAGCGGAGACCAGAAATGAACCGTGCACACAGAACTGTCAGAAACGTCCTCGCTTCTCGGGCATGCGCTGTTCTATTTCTGTTGTGCCTGAACTTGGGCGCTGCGAGTGTTGCCGCGGCGCAAGACGCGACCACTTCGCGGATCGAGCACGCCGACAAAGAGCCGCAGAACTGGCTCACGTTTTACGGAAATTATCGCGGCTGGAGTTACAGTCCTCTGAATCAGATCACGCGCGAAAATGTGAAAAACATCGCGCCGGTCTGGGCGTTCCCCGCGGGATTTCCTACAGGCGTGGCGGGACTCAGGCCAGGGCTCGAGGCCGCGCCTCTGGTCGTCGATGGCGTTCTTTACCTCGAAGGCATGCAGAACAATGTTTACGCGGTTGAGGCGGCCACGGGCCGGTCGATCTGGACCTACGAGTATAAATGGCCGGAAGTGAAAACGTTCAGCATCAGAGGCGCTCGCGGAATCGCTTATGGTGACGGCCGGATTTACATGGGCACGCAGGACAATCACGTCGTGGCACTCGACGCGAAAACCGGTGCGGAAGTCTGGAACATCCACGTGGAGGAAAATTCCGACTGTCAATGCAGGATTACCGCGGCTCCGCTCTTCGTAAAAGGCAAAGTGATCACCGGCAACGCCGGGTCCGGCTATCAGGCGCTGCGCGGCCACGTCAACGCTTACGACGCCAAGACCGGAGCGCTCGTGTGGCACTTCGAGGTGGTCCCCGCTCCGGGCGAACCGGGAGCGGAAACCTGGGCCGGGGCGGAAGACAACTACTGGAAAACGGGAGGCGGCGGAGCCTGGTTCACGGGCACCTACGATCCCGAGATGAATCTGCTCTTCTGGGGAACAGGCGACCCGACTCCCATTAACGGAACCCTGCGCCCGGGTCCCAATCTCTACACGGCATCGCTGCTCGCGCTCGATGTCGATACCGGAAAAATGAAATGGTATTTTCAGGAGACGCCGCACGATCTATACGACTATGACTCCGCGGCGGAGCCTGTCCTCGTCGACATGGACGTGGCGGGACACAAGCGGCAGATCATCATCCACCCAACCAAGAACGGTTACACGTACGAATACGACCGCGAAACCGGAAAGTTCCTTCGCGCATTTGCGTACAGCGCGCCGAATTGGAACAAGGGCATCGACGAGCACGGCAATCCCATCGACCCGATCGTTCCGAAAGAGCAAAAAGATAATCTCGTTTGTCCCAGCATCCATACCGGCGGCCGCGGCATTCAACACTCGGCTTACAGTCCGCACACCGGTTGGTGGTACACCTCCGACTTCGAGCTGTGCACCCATTTTGTGAGCGGCTCCGATAAAGGCGATGAAGTGAATCCGAATGTTCCGCCAAACATCAGCGCGTTCGATCCCGCGACCGGGAAGAAGGAGTGGACCTTCAACACGAAGTACTACAACATGTCTTCTCTCCTGGCTACCGCGGGCGACTTGATTTTTGGCGGGGATCTGGAGGGCAGCGTCTTCGCGCTCGATGCGCGGACCGGCAAGAAGCTTTGGTCCTTTAACACCGGGGGCCGCATCGCCTCGGCCGCCGTAAGCTACTCGGTCAACGGGAGGCAGTACATCGCCATTGGTTCCGGCGGAGGCTCCGAGACGGAAGGGCGGCTTGCGAAAATTTATCCCGAAAGCGCCGCCCATATCGCGCAACCCGCTTCCACGCTTTTTGTTTTTGCGCTGCCGGAGAAGGAAAAATAAATTGTCTGTGATCGAGCCAGATTCTATTTGGGGCATCGCAGAGCCATGACCCGCCACAACGATAAGGAAAGCATCCGAGAGTTCTATGATGTCGTAAGTTCCCATTTCCACGAGTTGTGGGGCGAGCATTTACATCACGGCTATTGGATTCGCGGCGATGAAACCAAAGAAAGAGCCCAGATTCAGCTCATCGAGCATCTTGCGCAATTGGCGGAGATTCAGCCGGGGCGCAGGATTTTGGACGTCGGTTGCGGCACTGGCGCCAGCAGTATTTTCTTGGCCAAGCGCTACCAAGTGGAAGCCACGGGGATTACGATTTCCCCCGTTCAGATCAGTCTTGCGAATCAGGCGGCCGCCAGGGAGGATGTGAACGCAACTTTTCTTTTGATGGATGCCGAAGCGATGCAATTCGAGAATTTGTTTGATGTCGTCTGGTCGGTTGAATCCATTTCCCATTACCAAGACATCGAAAAGTTCTTTGCATCAGCCGCAAAATTATTGAAGCCAAATGGGACCGTTGCCGTGATTGATTGGTTTAAAAAGCCCAATCTCAATCCAGCGGAATACAAACGACAAATCATCCCCATAGAAAAGGGAATGCTTGTTGAACTGGGAACGATGCCGGAGTACGAGGCATGGATGCAATCGAGCGGCTTGAAAATTAGGAAGAGTGAGGTCCTGAACAAAAACTGTTCCAGAACGTGGGACCTTGGCCTGGACATTATCGGGAACAAATCCTTGTGGAAACTCGCCGCGAAAAACGGCGCGATGTTCGTCCGTTTTCTTAGAGCCTTCCGGGCGATGAGAGCCGGCTTCGCCTCGGGAAATTTCGTCTATGGGCTCGTGATTGCCCAAAAGATTTAAGGGAATTGGACCGCGGATGAATTGAGGGAATGCCTGCGCTGAGAACAGTCATGGACCAAAATCTTCGAGAGTTATTGCATGAAATCGAAACGCGCGGCCTGGAGAACGACGCGCGCGCGGCCGACCATGCGCGCAAGATGCTCAATCTCGAGCCGGCCAGCGCCCAACTCCTCAGTATCCTGGTGCGAGCGAGCGGCGTGACGCGCGCGCTCGAGTTCGGCACCTCGAACGCCTACAGCACCATCTGGCTGGCGTGGTCGCTCGAGCCGGCCGGCGGCCGAATCGTCAGCATCGACCGCAATCCCGACAAGCATGTCCTGGCGCGCGAAAACCTCCGCCGCGCGAATTTTCTCGACCGCGTGGAGTTGCGCACGGGCGACGCCGCTGAAATTGTCCGCCAGCTCACCGGCCCGTTCGATCTGGTGTTTCTCGACGCCGACCGCCGGAAATTCCCTGAGGTAATGAAAATCCTGCTGCCCAAGCTCGCCGGCAAGGTGCTGGTGATCGCCGATAATGTGCTCTCCCATCCGGAAGAGATCGCCGAATATCTGAAGTTTATTTCGAGCCTGGCGGACTTCCAGCACACAACCGTACCGGTCGGCAAAGGACTGAGCATTGCCTATCGCGGATAGCGCGGGTGTCCAAAGCCGGGAGTTTGGGATTCGCATTGACGTACTTCTGCGAGTCGGGTAATTTGCAGCCATGGCAAAGAAAAAGAATACTAGGAAAAACGAAAAGAACGCTTTCCTCGGGAATCTAGACCGTCTCGGCGGAAAGAAATTGATGCAGCACGGCGCTGAAGAATCCTCACGCGCAAAGGAATCGCGCAAGCACTCCGTTGGCGGCGGCCGCAAGTCCGGCTGACTCTCTAGAATAGATCGGCCACCCCTCGCGAGATTGCGAGTCGGAGATCTTTGGTGTGATCCTCTACTTCCCGCCCACCATTTTGAATTTTTGCACCCTGCGGCCGTCCACCGACTCACCCACATAAATGTTGCCTTTGGAGTCCACCGCCATCGTGTGCGCATGCATGAATTCGCCCACCTGATGGCCCGGGCGGCCGAAGCTTCCAAGGACGCGCCCGCTGGCCCGGTCCACCACATCCACTTCTTCATCGATTTCATTGATCAAGTACATATACTTCTCTCCCGGGTCGCGGGAAAATTCCACCGAAGAGCACGATCCCACCAGCTCCGCGTCTCGCTGCGCTCCCGTCCCCGATCCGGAAGCAGGCGTCCACACCTTATAGCTGAACGGCATGTCCTTCTTGAAATTTCCCATCGTGTCGAAAAGTTGAAGGCGATTCATCCAGCGATCGCACACATACACGATGCCGTCATTGCTCACGCGAACGCAATGCGGAGTCGGCCTGGCCGCGGTGGCCGCTTCTTCCGGCGAACGATGCAGTTTCCATTGGCGCAGATAGTGCCCGGTATGATCGAATACGACGATGCGGAAATTGTTGCCGCCCTTGCCTTTCGCGTGGCCGTCCGCGACATACATGTCGCCATTGTGCGGGTCGAATGCGATTTCCGAGACGCGGAAGAACTGCGAAGGGCTCGAATTCAAGGGCGTGCCGTTCACCGTGCCGTCCGAGGAATCGAAAACGCCTTTCTTTCCGATCTGGAGGAGCAATTCCTTTCCGTCGTGGGAATATTCCTGAAGGATGCCGTCTTCGGACCCGTCGAGCCACACGTGGCCGTCGCGATCTACAGCGCATCCGTGAAGATCCTTAGGCAAGATCATTGCGTCTCCCCAGGAGTTGACAACTTTTCCGTCGCCATCAAATTCGAGCACGGGCGGCGCGGCTTGGCCAGCGTTCAATTCGTCGCCGGTCAGCCCTTCCAGATGGCCGTCCATTCCGCCGACGTCGCTTACACGCTGCACGACAAAGATATGATCCTGGGAATCGATGCACACGCCGCCGATTTCACCGGTTACCCAGCGCTCCGGCAAAGGCTTTGGCCAATAAGGGTCCACCTCGAACTTGGGAACGCCGCCCTGCGCCCGCAGCGGCGCTGGGCCAAACATAGTCACCGCGAACGCCAGCGCGCCGCAAGCCAAAGCCATTCTGAAAGAATTTTCTTCTCGTCCGATGCTCACTTGTCCCCTCGCCCCTTTTAAATTCACACACTCGCACTCTGCGTCGTCAATGCTGCATTGGAATATCAGCCCAAGAATTTATTCAGTTCCTCAAGCAGCATATCGGGTTTCTCTTCGGCGATGAAATGCCCGGTCGGCATCTCTCGGCCTGTGACGTTCGACGCCCGCTCTCTCCACACCTCGAGCACGTCGTAAAGCTTGGGCCATACGCCCCGTTCTCCCCACAAGATGAGAACTGGACAAGAGATTTTGTGATCCAGGTCGGCGGCGTCATGAGTTAGATCGATGGTCGCGCCGGCGCGATAATCTTCGCACGAGCCGTGAATCGAGCCCGGCAGCGTGAAGCAGCGCAGGTACTCCGCGAAGGCCCCCTTGCTCAAAACGCCCGTCGGGATTCGTTCAAACCGCGAGCGGAGCCAGACTTCGGCGCTGTTGCCGATCAGCGTCTCGGGCATCGGCGCTTTCTGGATGAGGAACCACCAATGGAAATTGGCCGTGGCGAGTTCGTTCGTCACGCTATGCAACACTTTGTACGTCGGAACAATGTCGAGGATGGCGAGCTTCGTCAGACGGTCCGCGTGATCGAGGGCCAACCGATGCGCGACCCTTCCGCCGCGATCGTGACCCACGAGCGCAAACTTCTGAAATCCCAAGCTGGCCATCAATTCGACCTGGTCCTGCGCCATCGCGCGCTTGGAATAGTTCAAATGGTTTTCGTCGTCGGAAGGCTTGCTGCTGTCTCCGTACCCGCGGAGATCGGCCGCCACGACGGTAAATTTTTTGGCCAGTTGAGGCGCAATATCGCGCCATTCAATGTGCGTCTGCGGATAGCCGTGCAGGAGAAGCAGTGGAGGCCCGCTTCCCGCTGTGACAAAGTTGATTGTGGCGCCCGAGGTCTTGCCTTTAAGGTGTTTGAATCCCGGGAAAAAATCAGTTGCCGGTAGTTTTTGGTCTGCTTGGCTCGAGGCTCGAACTTCGCCAGGAAGTAAGGCGCCGGCGGAAGCAAGCGCGCCGATGCTTAGAGCTGCTGCCTTCTTAAGGAGATCTCGCCGGGCGTTATCAGGCATGACTTCGTCCCTCCTAGCTCTAAGTAGGACAGGCTTCAGCCTGTCGCCGTGCGATGCGTCTGCATGAAGAAATCCGACAGTCCCGCCCCGGCAAGGCCGCCCTACTTCTTTGGCGCCTGGGTCGCCTTCTTGTTGAAGCCGACGAAGCTGGCGTTGTCTTCGCAGACGTGCTCCATGATTTTCCAGTCCGGCCTTAACTGAAAGATGAGCTTTGCTCCCCAGGGCTTTGTGTAGGCCTTCGGGTCGTCGACGGTGAGGTCGATCACCAAAGAGTCATGGTCGACGCGCCGGAGGCGCTCCACAAGGTGCATAGCGTCACTGTGTGGATAACCTTCCCGATCGAGTGTGGTCTTGTCATTAAAACTGACCGTATCGGCAACGAGAGTGTCGCCTTCCCACTTGCCGATGGAGTCTCCCATCCATAGCGGACCAGCATCCTTGTCATGCGGACGCCCATCCGTGTAGATTCGGCGCACAAAATGATCGAACTCGAAGAGCATGATCACCTGGCCGGGAATCTGAACGATCTGCACTGGAAAGTTGAGAAGATAAATTCGCGGCACTCCAGGCGGATAACAACTAAAAATTGGATCGCTCAAGACCGTGCTGGGGCTGGAACTGCGATAGACGGAATTGGCCGCCTTGAATTTCGCCTCACCCCATGGCGTCATGGGGGAGATGGCCTTTCCAAAATCAAGATTAATGGGTGAATGCGACGGATCTCGCAGTCGGATCCAAAGCCCGGACAAGTCCGGCGTGGAAGCCGCGGGTTCGACCCTCGTCATTCCCTGCTGGTCAGCGGTCTGAGCGAATAGGAAGGGAGAGAGGGCTATCGTCGCCGACAGGACAACAACCAAGCCCATGAAGCGGTTGCGCATTTCGGAGCTTCTCCTAAATGATTTTACATTCACCCGACGAGGTTTGTCTGAGCGAACTGTCATTAGTCCTGTAATGAATTGGGGTCGAGCTCTTGACCGTTGGACAGGACGACCTTCTGGAGACGCATGGTTTTCGCGCCATTCTTGGGACGATTCCCGATAATCGTGATTTGGTCCCCTTTTTTAATGATGTCCCGGTCCCAGCCGTGCCGGGTCAGGACATTCGGGCTGTTGGCTTCGCAAATCCATATTTCGACTTTGCCCTTGTCGTCTTTCGCCTCGACAGAAATGATCACATGGGGATTATTAAACTGGAAATCCGTTACCGTTCCCTTAACGGTCGTCAATTTCGTCGTGTCGTACGCCGACGTCCCGTGGTGCGCAAGAATGGGAGCTGCAACTACTACGAGAACGGCTAACCCCGCGAACAATTTCAATGACCAATTTTTCATGCGAAACCCCTATCGCAAATTGAACCGCAGCCAAGCTGCCACCCGCCGTATTGTAACGCCAGCGACCCTTTTGCAACGACCGCGAACTCAGTCATAAGGTCTATCGGTAGCCAAAGCCTATATCATTGCGCTCCCCGAAGTGTCAAAGCGGCCTTACGCGCCCCGTTCAGTTAGGTCTGGTCGTTGCCAATTTTCTGGAATCCCGCTGCGGAACATCGGATCGAAGGGCCTTTGCCGGTGCGCGTGCGGTTAACGCATTGGGGCGCACCGCCGCCATCGGGTGGTATCTTGAATCGATTCGATTTTGATAAACCTCTCTACATTTTTGTACCGAATGTAATATCATTGTTGTCATGAAATGGGATGCTCGCTAGGGGGATGGCCTTCTCTTGTTCGAGGACACGTTGAAACGCAAATACGCCGTCTGGCTGCTCTGTCTGCTGCTCTTTGTCGCCGCCGTCGACACGATCCCGGACCCTCCTGCGATCAACCCGCCTAACAGCCACAGCTACGGAATTTCCGCTCTTCACGTTTGCGGATCTTTTACGCTGCTGGAAAAAGAATGGGTCGTCGCGTCCACTTCGCTTCAACGCGATAACCTGAATTCGCTTTCGTTTAGGTTAGCGCTCGACCACAGGCCCGTCGGAGTCAGTACCCTGCCTCTGGTTCACCTCGCAGCAGATACCTCGCCTCCTGTTTGTTCCTGAACTAGCGCCTATCTGACTGGCAAGGGACGAGAAACATTTCCGTTTCTCGTGAAGTCGTTCCATTTGCAACAGAAAAAATTCAATGGAGGGTAAGACCATGATTGTAGGAGAAAGGCTCCGAGCATTGCGTGAAGAAAGGAATTTCTCTCAGGGTGAAATTGAGAAGCGGACGGGACTTCTTCGTTGCTACATTTCACGGGTGGAAAACGGGCACACCGTTCCAGCCGTTGAAACGCTCGAAAAATTCGCGCGAGCTCTCGAAGTTCCAATGTACCAATTGCTGTACGACGGTGAGAAGCCGCCCCAATTGCCGAATCTGCGGAAGAAAAAAGCTGCCGCCGAAATGGTCTGGGGAGATTCAGGGAAAGATGCTCGAACGCTGACAAAATTCCGCCGTTTGTTAGGCAAAACAACAAAGGATGACCAACTTTTGTTGCTCTCCATTGCTTACAAAATGGCGAGAAAAAAGGGGTAATTGGGAGCCCGCAGATGAGACCACGAGTGCCCAGGCATCCGGGGTCCTCGGCGTTACGGTCGGAATTGCGAGTTGGCCGGCAACGGAATCAACGCCGTTGCCGCCCAACTCTTTTTCCCTCCGCTGTCCTGAAAGATCGGGCGAACTAAATCCCTTGGCTCGAAATACTAAAAACCGTCCGCCGTCAGCTTCCGCCATAGCAGATCAATTCACGCCCATTCGATAGCACGACCTTCACCAGGCGCAGGGTATTCGTGCCATCCGTGATCTTGTGACCGACGGCGGTAATCTGATCTCCGGGCTTGAGGGTTTCCTTGTCCCAGCCGGTGCCGGCCATGCGGCTAGGACTTGGCCCGCCGGCTGCCCATTTTTCAACATTCCCCTTATCGTCCGTCGCGTCGAAATACATCCACACATGCGGATTGCCCCAGTCGAATCGCGTCACGGTCCCCCTCACCGTGGTGAGATTGGCCATGTCGTATCCGTGCCAGGAGTGGTGCGCGAACGCGGGGACAGAAACTGTCAAGAGGCACGCAAACAACCACCCGATCCACAGTAGCCGAGTCTTCATGATCACACCTCTGCAATGCTCATCATGTACTTTTGACGCGATCCTGAAAAGATGGGTTGCGGAATTTCTCGATGGTCGCCAAAGCGGATAAACGTCTGCAGGAATCTAGATACCGGCGCACCATCGGGGAAGGACGAACCGAATAAGCAGTCCTCAAGAGTCCTATCTGCCAAGGCCATCATTTGGAGCCGGCGCTTTCACGCTCCCCATTTGCCCCGACGCGGAATTGAGGCCGCTGACGAATTGCACGGGGAAAAAATTGTTATTCTTACCGCGATACCATTGAGGGGGCGGCACGGCGATATTGGCGAACGACTCTGCCCACCTGCTGTCCACTCCGAGCGCCATCGCATAAGGCAGGTATTTCTCAAAGAGCTGTCGAGAGTCATCCAGTTTCTCAAGTCGCCCTTTTTCCACGCGCGACAGGAAGTCCTTAAACCCCAGAACCTTGCCAAGCGCCCGCATCCCAGCCACGGACCTTGCCGGCATGACCAAGCCCGCCCACCAAATCATCATCGCGGTTATCAGGGCGCTCAGAATCCAGGGGAGCACTTCCCTCCCCGCCTTTCCCAGGTACATTCCCATAAACGCGATCAGGAGCCCAGTCATGACCGCTGCGGCGGTGTATAGGAGGCGAACCTGGTCCGGGCGGCGCGTGTAGTATCCGCCCGACTGAAGCGCATCGAAGATGGCCTTGCGGATCCGGGCAAGATGCAATGGGAAATGACTCCGCAATTCGGAAAGCCCTGCGCTGGGCTGAGGCGTGTTTGCCCGTTCGGAGAGTTCGCGCAGGGCTGGCGATGCCGTGATCGTCGACTGGACTTGCGCCAACATGGCGGCAAGTGCGGGGTTGCTTCCCCCGGCTTTTTGCACATCGGCCATGGATTCCGACAACATTTCCAGCGGATTTGTGGGGATGAAGATGGCGCTGGCGACCTGCCACTCGTGCTGCTTCAGGTTCTTCCATTCGCTCAGAGGCTTGGTGAGATGAAAGTAATAATCCCGGTCATCGCTTTGCTCGCCGGGCGTCCTCCCAGCGCTGTTGTGGTCGATCGTCAGGTATCCCTTCACCGAGAGGTCCACGATCGTCGCCGTGATAAAGCGCACGTCCACCACGTTCTCTAACAATGCGCCACACTCACCGGGCGTGAGGTTTTCCGGCGGTTCGTACTGAACGGTGGCCGAGTCCCGGACCGGATCGGCAGGCCGCGTCCAAAGAAGCCATACCAAATATACGCCGATGCAAATCGGAATCAGAAACGCCTTGAAATCCGTTATTCCAAACACGGCCGTCACCTGGAAAAACTGGGCAAGTCTGGCGGAATTGTGTCCTCGGTGGCACGATCTGTCAACAAGGGGAAGGGGTTCCCTGCCAAAGGCGTGACACAGCGCTTCCCGAAAAAGTTTCTTTGCCGTCCATCGCTGGACTCAACGTAAGATTGCGAGGGAGTGAGCTGTTACTCGTAGTCTAAAATGGAGTAGACTTCGGAGTTTGACATCCAGTGCCTGGTCAGTTGGGCCGCGCTCGGATATCAAATGCATCATTCCATTCGTCGATCGGCATCTTGGAACTGAGGAGGAGTAATGAACATGAAAATGTTGGGAACGAGTGCGGCAAGCAGGAATCTAGGAAGGCTTCTGGCCATTGTAACTTTGATTTTGGCAGCGCCAGTGGCGATTGGACTTGCGCGCGCCGCGGCTGCGAACGACTCCGCCAACAGCAAGGACGATGCGGCCATCAAGGAATTCGTCGCCGGATTCAGCAACGGCTGGAACACGCACGACGCACACTCTATGTGCGTCTCGCTCGCCGATCACCTCTTGTGGGTCAACTGGCGCGGTGAGTCCCTCGGCACGCGCCAGGACGTCGAGGAAGAACATGCCAAGCTATTTGCGGACCTGTACAAGAACTCGCATCGCACCGACGAGGTCAAGTCCATCCAGTACATCAGCCCCGAACTCGCCTCGGTGGATGACTACTGGACCATGACCGGCGCCAAAAAGCGCGACGGCTCGGATTGGCCCTTTCGCGCCGGGCTCTATAACTTCTTGATGGCCAAACGCAACGGGCGCTGGATCGTGATCGTTTCCCACGCCGCCGACTTCAATGCGATGGCGCCCGCCGCCAAATGACTCGAGTAGCACAGCCACTCCTGGCTGTGCGGTTTTGTAAGCTGCGCCGACTACTCGATCCAACAACGATCGAAAAACCCGCACAGGTCCGCCGTGGCGGATGCCTGTGCTACTAAAGCCGGCTCTCAATTGAATTCTACGCAAGCTGCTAATCTTGCTGAACTCATGCGGAATGTGGACTAAGAATTCAGCATTTGATTCATTTCCTCGCCTTCAGATACCAATCCAGGATTTGCTCTCCCGTCCAGTACAATACCCCATTGAATTTTGAGGTGTATTCATAGATAGCTTCCAGATATTTGATGCGCGAAGGCTGGCCGCTCAGGTAAGGATGGATGGCGATGGCCATGATCTTCGGCCGGTTCGCGCCTTCTTCGTACAGCCGGTCGAACGCATCTTTGCATTTTTGCGTCCAGTAAGGCGCTTCATGGTACTGCACCGCCATGACGGGAATGTCGTTGGTGTCGAGCGAGTACGGCAGAGTGTACAAGGGCCCATGCTTGGTCTCGATTTCGGCCGGCTCGTCGTCCCACACCCAATCGCAGATGTACTTGATTCCCGCTGCTTTGAGCTGATCGGGAGTGTCGTATGTTTCGGTGAGGCCGGGCCCCATCCATCCGATGGGCGGCTTGCCGGTAAATTCCTGAATCGTCTTCACCGACCGCTCGATCATGGCAACCGGGTCGGACTCGCCGTGCATGGGGCGCTGGTCGAAACTGTGGCCCATGAATTCCCAGCCCGCATCCTTGCAGGCTTGCGCCACGCGCGGATAATCAATGCACACCCGGGCGTTGATCGATAGCGATGGCCGAATTTTCAAGCGTTCATAGAGCGCGTGGAAGCGCCAGAAGCCGACGCGCATGCCGTATTCGTGCCAGCTCCAGTTCGGCACGTCGGGCAGAGTCGTCAAGCCGGTCGGCGGCACGAGCACCTGCCGGGGCATCGGACGCGCAATGTCCCATACCTCCACGTTCACGATCGTCCAGATGACAACGCGCTCGCCGTTGGGCAAGTGCAGCTTTGGCCGGTCGACGATTGCCGAGTACTTTGCACGTTCACGGGGAAGGGTCATGTAAAACTCCGCTTTCCGAAATTAGAATTTGCAGCGAGCGCGTGCGTCCGCGGCGCCAGAGTGCTGCTGAGGTCTGTATCAGGCGCGTTCGCTCCGTGTCAACGGCCAATATGCATGCAGCCCCGTACGGATGATTCAGATTTAACATTGTGTTTACCTGAAACCGGTGCATGATTACCAACGTCTTAGCATCAGGTCGGAGTAAAACATAAAACCAGTGGAGGCAAACTATGTCAGTGCGTCGGATTCTTAGTGTGTTGTCCTGGGCCTGCGTTCTTGCCTTTGCGCTTTTGATTCTTTCTCCTGTCGTATTCCAAGCGGCACCGCAAGACTCGGGCTATCGCGTTCTCAGAACCATCCCCCTTGGAGGCGAAGGCGGCTGGGACTACGTGACCGTGGATTCGGCTGCCCGGCGCGTCTACATCCCTCGCAGCACACACATCCTGGTGATCGATGCGGATTCGGGCAAGCAGGTCGCCGACATCCAGGGCATGAACGGGCTGCATGGCGTGGCGGTGGCGCCGGAATTCAACCGCGGATTTGTGACCGGCAACAAGACCGAGCAGGAAGGCACCGTCTACGTTTTCGATTTGAAGACAATGATGCTCACTTCGTCAATCAAATCGAACAGCATCGACACCGATTCGCTTCTCTACGATCCCTCGACCAAGCGCGTTTACGTCAACAACGGTGACGGCATGAACTTGACCGTGGTGGACGCGGCGACGGCGAAAGTGGCCGGCGCCATGCCCTTCAACGCCAACCCGGAGGCAGCGGCAGCCGATGGCAAGGGAAGCATCTTCCAGGATTACGAGGACAAAGGCCAAGTGATCGAATACGACGCGATGAAGCTCACCATCAAGAACAAATGGCCCACCCCCGGGTGTGATGCGCCGGTGGCCATGGCGATGGACAAAATGAATCGCCGCCTGTACATCGGCTGCCGCGGCAAGGGTGCCACTGCCCCGGGCGTGATGATCGTCATGAACGCCGATAACGGCAAGGTTGTGGCTTCCATGCCGATCGCCATCGGCGTGGACGGCGATGTTTTCGATCCCGCCTCAGGCGACGTGTTCGCGACTTGCCGCGACAGCGGAGACGGCAAGACCGGCGCAACCTACATCTTCCACGCGGATTCCCCCGACAAGATCAGTTTGGTCGCGACCGTCAAAACCATCTACGGCGCGCGCACCGTTGCGCTCGATTCGAAGACTCACCACATCTTCTCCATCGGCACGGAAAAAAACGATCCCGTACCGCCTACTGCCAAAAATCCGAATCCCCGTCCGAAACCGGTGCTCAGCACATTTGAACTTTTGGAGATCGGGAAATAGGCGGCGGGAAGCAGTCACGGGCCATGTCACAGTTCGGCCCCGTTTATTAAATTAGGGAAATAGAACTTTGCCAATCTGAGCCGTCCGGGTGTACAGTCCCGGTTGCGGGAATTTTCAAACTTGAAAATCCTGGAAGAATTCAATGCGCGTTTTCGGAACGCGGGTGAAGCGTTTGTGAGAAAAACAAGACTCGAGGAGACCTGGGGGAAATGACATGAGTAAACTTGGGTGGATGTCTCGCAGGGCACTGATTCTGGCGTTGGTTGCCGCCGCCTTCGTGTTCGGTAACAGCAAAGCCTGGGCTCAGGGCGCCACACCCGCTCCATTCAACAAAGTCACGGTATCCGATGCGGTAGCCAAGCGCACGCTGATGAAGGCGGTGATCAATTCCGACACCGCCCGGGCGATCGTCGACTCCTGCGTCGAATGGCAGAAGGCGCAGCCCGGGAACCAATCGATCGTCATTTTTGTGCTCTCGCCGACAGGGGACATTATCGACTCCCACGCGATGGACGGCGTGCTGCCCATTGGCGCGGAGACTGGCTTAATGAAAGCGAAGACCGCGCTGTACGCGAGAGCATCCTCGGCTTCGGTCGCGCAGCGGTTCAGCACCGTCGATGGCCGCCTGATCCGTTTGGACCTCGGCAAGTCCGAGGGCCTTTCCTACTATTTCGTTCCGGGGGGCTTGCCGATCATTGTGGACAATCAACTGATTGGCGCTGTTGGAGTTGGCGGCGGAAACGCGGACGAGCAGTGCGCTTATCAGGCGCTGCAGAAGGTGCTCGGGCCGCAGCCTCCGCTGGCCTCGGCTACGCCTCCTGCTGCAGCCCCAGCGCAAGGGCAACCGCCACAACGGTAACGGCTGCGGCAATCCTGGCGCAGGGCTTACGAACCTGGCGCGGCAGGATTAGGTCCTGCCACTACGGCTGGGCTTGCGGCGGCCAATCGCGCTTGCCGCTCCAAGCTCGCTTCGGGCGTGTGAGACCCAAGCCGTGCGGCATAGTTATTGCCAGCCTGGAAATTTAAATTTTTGACTACTGGAGTGCAAAGCCGGATTTTGACATCCTAATCATGAACCTAAATCATTCCGGACAAAACCAATTGCCACAATCACAAATTTCATGCATCTGGAAGCAGCCTGAAATCGCCGCGAAGTATCGGACGGCAGTTTCCCTTCACAGCCATACGAATCAATCCAAAGAGAGTCTTCTCTTTATCCCGGAATTTGCTGAAAAATGGCCCCTGTTGCGCTGGGCTATGAAGGAGCAGTGCAAAAAATCATGCCGGCCTGTCGATTTCTCCCAAGCCTATTGGACGCCGCCATTGCCGCCCAAGCAGGCCTTTGAAGTGGAGAGCAATCAGATTGAAATCGATCTGGAATTGATGAGCCTCGTGTCTCTCACCGATCACGACAGCATCGGAGCGCCCAGCGCCCTGCGCCAACTGCCGGACCCGGTTCAGATCCCGTTTGCCGTGGAGTGGAGCGTCCCCTTCGAAGGAGCCGTATTTCATCTGGGTATTCACAATCTGCCGGAAAGCCAGGCGCACTTGATTATGGATGACCTGGCCGCCTACACGAAAAACCCCTCCGCGCCGCGCCTCATGGAACTATTGGCGGCGCTTCATGAACTCCCGGAAGTGTTAATCGTGTTCAACCACCCCCTTTGGGACCAGCATTGCCTGGGGCAGTCGGCTTTCCGGAGCATTCTTGACCGGTTTTTGCAGAGCCACGTCCAATTCCTTCATGCCTTCGAACTCAACGCGATGCGCGCCTGGACTGAAAATAAGGGTGTAATACAATTGGCCTCGGTATGGCAGCGCGCTCTCATCTCAGGCGGGGACCGGCACGGATGCGAGCCCAGCGGCGCGCTGAATCTGACCCACGCCGCCAGTTTTTCCGACTTCGTCGACGAAATCAGGCGCGAGCAGCTCAGTCATATCGTCTTCATGCCGCAGTATGCGGAAGTGCTCGGCATCCGCTTCATGCAAACTGTAATCGACACGATCCGCGACTACCCGGAACATCCCGCCGGTTCTCGCCGCTGGGATGAGCGAGTGTTCCACATGGATTTTCAGGCCGGGTACTATCGCCCCTTATCCGCGCTATGGAAAGCCCCTCCGCCCTTTCTGGGGCACATTTTTTCGGTTTTTCGCATGGTGGAAAATGCCTCGGTGAGGCACGCCTTGAATTTTACGTTCAGAGAAAAGTCGGGATTGCATCAAGCCCAGGAAAATCCGCATGAGGTCATTGCGTGAGGCCTGACCATATCAGGATGGCGCTATTTCCGTGCACGTACCGGGAAATTGACGGCGTGGCGAACACCAGCCGGCAGTTTGCCGCGTTTGCGAAGGAACGCGGCTACGAATTTCTCCTGGTTCACGCGGGCCCGCGGGATGAAGTTGTAACCGATGGATCGATAACCCGAGTGCAACTGCGCCGCGGCCGGCTCAAGTTTCCTCTCGATGGCCACCACGAGTTCGATCTTCTGTTCTTGCGGCACTATCCGAAACTCGTGCGCCTCCTGCGCGATTTCAGCCCGGATGTCATTCACATCACGGGGCCGAGCGACGTTGGAATTTTGGGAACTCTCCTGGCCCACAACCTGGGCGTCGCTTTGGCGGCCTCCTGGCAGACCAATCTTCACCAGTTTGCCCGCCGCCGCGTATCCAGGCTTCTATCGTCCTGGCCAGAGAATCTGTCCGCCCAATTGGCTGCCGCCGCCGAATTCGCCAGTTTCCATGCGGCTGCTCGTTTCTACAAAATACCGCGGCTGCTCTTCACTCCAAATCGTGAACTGGTTGAGTTGCTCGGAAAGGCCACCGGCAAGCCCTGCTTCTTGATGTCCCATAGCGTGAACACCGAGGCTTTCAACCCGGCATTTCGAGAACGGTCCGCCGGCCCGTTCCGAATCGGCTACGTTGGGCGGCTCACGCCGGAAAAAAACGTGCGCTTTTTCGCGCAACTCGAGCGGGATCTCCTGGCGAAAGGCAATCGCGACTTTCGGATCGTTCTGATAGGAGAGGGGTCCGAGGAAAAATGGCTGCGCGAAAATATGCAGCACGCGGAATTTATCGGCTGGCTTACCGGCCAGGATCTTTCCCGCGCTTTCGCGAACATGGATGCATTCGTCTTCCCTTCGGAAACGGACACGTTTGGCCTGGCGGTTCTTGAGGCGCTGGCCTCCGGTGTTCCCGCCCTGGTGTCACCCCATGGCGGTCCAAAATACACAGTCGAGCACGGCAAGTCAGGTTACGTTGCGAATACTTTCGAAGAATGCGCTTCGTCGCTGACGGTCTTGATGACCGCGCCCGCGATACGCGATTCGATGCGGCTCGAAGCCCGCCAACGCGCTCTTTCCTTTGGTTCCTGGGACCAGATTTTCGCGGGCATGTACAAAACCTACGAACGCTACACGCGCCCTGCACCCCAAGTCGAAAACATCCTTCTTGACGAGGCAAGAAAGATTGTAAACACCTGATTTGAAATCGGATTTCAGGGTCCGCGAATCCGGCGGAAAGAATCGCTATGTTCATGTCCATAGGCAAACATCGTACCCGACTACCGCTGGCGCCGTTGCTTTTGCTGATCCTCGTGTGGCCCGCAGGGACTCGCGCGCAATCTTCCGTTCCACAAGAGGTTATCGAACCGCGGCTCGATCTTTCGCAAGTCATGGACAAGCTCGTCGAGAAGAATGCCGAACGCGCGGACGCGCTGCAAAAGTATCAAGGCCGGCGTTTTTATACCTTGGATTACACGGGCTTTCCTACTTCCCTTCATGCCGAGATGATTGTCGACATGATTTACGACGCGCCCGCCACAAAACATTTCAAGATTGTTACCCAGAGCGGCCCCACATGGATCATCGATCGAATTCTGAAACGCCTTTTGGAAGCCGAGCTCGAATCCATGACCGAGGAGAATCGGGAGCGCGTCGCTCTGAATCCCAGCAATTACGATTTCAGCGGGCTCGAGCGCCAGAATGCCCCCGATAACTGTACTTACATGGTCGCGGTTGAACCCAAAATTCCAAGCAAGCTTCTTTATCGCGGGCGGATCTGGGTGGACAGCAAGGATTTCGCCGTGTGCCGTATCGAGGCGGAACCGTCGAAGAATCCGTCCTTCTGGATTAAAAAAACCGAGATCCACCATTCCTACCTGAAAATCGGCGATTTTTGGCTGCCTTCCAAAAATGAATCCGTTTCCGCCGTGCGCGGAGGCGGGCGCGCCGTCTTGACCATCAAATATCAGAATTACGAAATCCTGGCCGCGCGCGGTTTAAAGGGGAGCGACGCGGGTTCATCCACAAGCTCCCTTGCGCTGCCCATTCACCCGAATTGAATAGGATTTGAAGCCCGAATTCCCCGTGACAACTTACCGAGTAGATCCAGCAGCCTGGATCGTCGTCTGGTAGCTGTAAGCCTCGAGCCACGTGCCATTGCGCTTGAACCAGACGCGCGTGACGTGCAACGGCAAGCCGTGTTCGGGCTGCTGGAGCGAAGTCATCACCATCGCGCCGCCGAACTCAAACATGCGCGCCGACACAAGAGGAAACGGCGCGATTCCCGCTACTTTCTGATTATCCAACCCTTTCATTCGCGTGGCCTTGTCGAGCGGTCGATCGCTATTTGAGGTGACCGCAAAAAATTCGTCGGCAATGTGAGCGGCCCACGCCGCGGAATCGTGCGCCGCCACGGCCCGCTCCACTGCCTGGTACGCTTGGATCACCTCGCGCTCGTCCTCGTTTTGCGGTTGAAAGGGCACCGTGTTGCACGGGTTTTCGCACCCTCCGTTCCCCGGCTCAGCGGAAGGCGGGGCGCCGATCGAGACGGCCTGATAAATTAGCAATTGCCAGCCGGCACGGCGTTTCACCCAGACGCGCAGGATGTACAGTTTTCCGCTGGTCGTCTGAACCAATCCGACCTGGCCATCGGCGTGCGCGCTGATCGCGCTAACAATAATGTTACCACCGCTACTTTCCTTGCCGCCCTCCATCGGTAATCCCTTCCCGGACCGGAAATCCTCCAGGATTTCCGATTTGTTTTGAGTGTTTCCGGAAGAATCCGTCCAGGTGAAATTCGGGTCCAGGAATTTTCCATCCAGCGTGCCGGCAGTGGTCCCGGATTTGAATGCCACGAGGTCCGATTGAAGCAGCGTTTCCTGATCGTTGGGAGCAATCGCAAATTTGATCGCCGCCCCCGCCAGCGCACCAATGCAAAGCGCGCCGATCGCTATCGAAGGCGTGAGTTTCATAGCGCGTTCCCTGAATGCGATTCCACTGCGCGTGAGTTTAGCGTGATACGCCGGCCTCAATCCAGTGTGCGACTTCCAAAGAGAAACATTTCGGCCATCCACCGATGCGCGGCGGCGGGAGCTTGGAATGGAAGCGTCACTCGGTCAGATTCAAATCGAGCCCGGTCAAACGCCGTTGAAAGCCGTCGAAGTGCCCAAAAAGAGGAGGAGGTGCACCGTTATTGTTATTGTTGAATACATCGTGCGGGTTGAGACGATTCGTCACGTCCAGCGAAAAGACTCCAATGCTGATCTTCCGCCGCTTGGCGTTTTCCTTGAACGGCATGTGCACCATAAACTCGCGGGAGAGTTTTACATCCAGCGAAAAGTAAACCGGGAAGCGCAGGCTGTCCGGCGCACCGACATAATTCTGCAAAACGTCCACATTGGAATACGGGAAGCCCGTATGAAGGTCCGCCACGGGGCTGAAGATAAATTTTTTGGGAAGCGTGATGTACCCCCAGGCAAGCACCCGGTTGGGGATGTCGGAAGGCAGGACTCCATAGGCGTTCGGCCGGATCACCGGCGCTTGAACCGGGATGAATGCGTCCGAAAGCGTATTGAGGTCGCCCCGCGCGCGGCTCCAGGCGTAGGAAATATTCAGCTCGTTCCGTTCGCTAGGCCGGTAACGGGCGGTGATCTGGGCCTGCCGGTAGTTCGACGATCCAGTGTTTTGAAGGACCATGAAACCGGATGTCGCTCCGCCGACAGGAAGAATCGGATTCAGCACAAAGAGATTGACCGTATGCGTTTCGTAGTAGCCGACTCGCAGGCTGATGTCCTTCCGCAAGGGAGCCTCAGCTTCGATGTTCCAGGTAAACGTGCGGGTGCTGTTCTTGTTGTCCATCAGTGTGGGCGAATTCCCGGCAACCCCGGCGGACTCGTACACATTTTGCAAGATGTAACTCTGAGGGGGCGACGAGGGAAAGAAATTTGTAATCATTCGCTCCTGGTAACCGGCGATATCCGTCGCCAGTAGCGGGACGTGTCCGTAGATCAAGCCCGCTCCCGCACGGACCACGATCTTGTTTGCCATCGAGTACGCCAGTCCCGCGCGGGGCGCGAAAGCCACATCCCGGCCGCTCGATTGTTGCGTCAAACGGCCCCCGAAATTCAATGCCAGGCTCTTGGTTAACGACCAGCGATCCTCCGCATATTCCGAGATCTCCGTGTCGCCTGCTTGCAAATTCCCGGCGCCCAGAAAAGCGATCGTCTCGTCGACGGTGCCATCCTGCTCCAGCATGTTGATCGGGCGAGAAACGCTGTTCCCTGTAAACGACCGATGGAGGATATCCGTCCCGAACTGCAATTGATGGCTGCCATGCCAGGACTTCGCGGGCAATTGCAAAACGGGAAGAGCCTCCACTTGATTTGCGTTTCGCGAAAACGCATTGAAGTAATTGCCGCCCCAGCCCTCGGGATTAATCGTCATGTCGAGCGACCCCTGGCCGTGGTCGTTGGCATAGAAATTCGTGTAACGAACGAGCGTGGTAAGAACCATCCCGGAGTCGAACTCGTAGGCGTCCGAGATTCCCACGGACGCGCCCCGGCGGCGGATATTCGCCGAAGCGCTTTGCGGGATGAGCGAATCGATATTTGCATACAAAATCGTCGCTGGAAACACATTCACGTTGACGTTCAATATATGCTTCGCTGAAAACGTCCATTGAAAATTCGTGAAGGACACCAGGCTATACGTGACCGTTTCGTTGAAAGGCCACGACAGCCCGTGCACCGGGTCCTTGCGAAATTCGTACGTCATGTTCTCTGAGAAGGTGAGCTTATTCTTGATGAGTGGCCCGCCGAACTCCACGCCCGGAGTCATGTTCAAAAGGCCAATCAAATGGTCGTTCTTTCCTCGGAAGGACGGAACCATGTCCAGCAACTTGTAATTCCATCCTTGCCCGGGAGACTTGATGTCGATTCGGGTCATGCCGCCGGAAAATCCGCCGTACGCGGAACTGTCCGGAGTGCTGAAAACCTGGATGTTTTGAATCGCATTGACAGGGATGGGAATCGCGAAGCTTCCCGACACTGGATCCACGTTTTCCGCCGAGTCCACTAGGAGCATTCCCTGGCTTTCCGCCTGTCCATTGAAGTTCAACTTCCCTTCCTGCGTCCGGATGACGCTCGGGGAGATGGCCAGGGCCTCGGTAAACTTTTGCGTGCGAAGGGGCAAATCCTGGAGTTGCTGCTCGTTGACCGTAGCCGCCGCGCTTACACTCTGCGTCGCAACTTCAACTGCTTCCCCCTGCACCTCGATCCGCTCCTCGACGGAGCTGATCTGCAAGGTGATGTCCTCGGTGACAGCTTGAGCGGGTTCGAGCGTCACTGTAGCCGTCCAAGGCTGAAATCCTGCAACGATGGCTTCCAGGCTGTATTCTCCCGGGGCCAGATGCGCAAACTCGTAACTGCCCTTGAAATCAGTGACTGTCGTTTTGGATGTGGACCCTTGGGCCGTTGCCGTCAACTTGACCGTGATGCCGGCAAGAATATCGGTTGTTTTCTGTCCGGTAGTGGCCGTGACTTTGCCGGTGACGGACCCGGCCGCAACCTGTGCGGCAGGTCCCCGTTGTTGTGCGAATCCGGGCCTCGCGCAAATCAAGATGGCAAACAGCAACGCTCCGCAGAGCGGATACCATGAGCCATCGCTTTCATTGCGGCACAATTTCAACGATTTACTCCACTATCGGACGGAACACGATCACGTTAGCAATCTGGGCCTAACTTCCCGGGGTACTGGCTGCGGTGCGTCCGGGCAAGCCAAACAAATTATCTTGCTGCCGTCGTTCATTCCGTCTGGCCGCAGGGATCAGGAATAGGTCGAATCTTCTGAAAGGAGTGGCGGACGAAACCAATTCCAGCTGGATTTACCGTTGACGACTACCTTGAACGCTTAACTTTCACCCCGTGGGGGTGGCCTTTTCTCCATAAAATTAAAAGCCGCACCCTAATGGTCACCTGATTTGCTTCCCGCTCCAAGGAATAGGTTGTATAGGCTTTCGCAAACGGTTACTCGGACGATTGGTGATCAGTAATGGTGAAATCCGATCGTCCGTCATGTTAGGCCCGCCCAACGCAGGCGCAACAACAGCAATTGGGCCCTGCAAAATGCGCTTTCAACCTGGGAGAATAAACTGGGCCGGATATGAAGAATTCAACTCACCGCAAACGCTATTTCTGCGACGGCCAGTGGATGATGACCTGATTCTGATAGGAAGATTTCATCGCGAGATCGATCGCTTGCGTCTGTTTCGCAGTCAGGTCGAAGTCTCGCACGACCTCTTGCATGTTGGGTGCGCGAACCAGCACCTGGTGATGGCCGGGCGCGAGCTTCAAATCCAAAGGTGTTGGCCCCACAAACTTCCCGTCGATCCATGCCTGGGCATGATCCGGCACGGTGTGCACAGCAACCTGCGCCGCATTCGGCCCGGATTGGCTCTGAAAAAACTGCTTGTTTGTCTGCGCTGCCGATTCGGCGTTTCCCCCCGGAACGCCGGGGGAATTCAATGCCGCGCCGGAACCCGCGTTCGCCGCAGTTTCAGGGAGTCCCAGATTCGGCGCCGGCGGCTTAACGGCTGCTGTAACGCCGGCCGAGTTCCCCATGGCTGCTCCGTACTCCGCCACCGCCTGTGCGTGCATCGCAAGGGCGCCCGCAAAGATGAGAATAAATAGAACGACACAATCGCGCATGGTGCGCAGGAGCATTTCGGCCTCCTAGAATAACCGGGTGGGGGACTGTCCGCATCTTAGTCCCACTCCCGATGAACAACAACCAATTTCTCCGGCCCGCACATGCGCCCAAATCATTCCCTGCCGCGTCGCAATAACCCACACGAAACGGGGGAGATAGAACGTTTTCCCCCAGGGCATTCTTGAAATTTCACCTTCGCGCTTCTTCCGCCCTGGGGTAGAATCAACTCCCGCTTGAGGCATCGGCCCGCCATCTCAGGATGTTCGCGGCTGCGACTATGATCCAGCTGACTAATGTCTCTAAGAGCTACGGAGACAGCAGGGCCGTGAAGGCTCTGATCAATTTGAGCCTTACGGTCGAACAAGGCGAGCGGGTCGCGGTGATGGGACCGTCCGGCTCCGGGAAGTCGACGCTCCTCAACCTGATTTGCGGCCT
Source organism: Verrucomicrobiia bacterium (assembly GCA_035604385.1). Lineage (GTDB taxonomy): Bacteria > Acidobacteriota > Terriglobia > Acidiferrales > UBA7541 > Palsa-360. The sequence continues at coordinate 25,507 of DATNIO010000187.1, forward strand.
GGACCAGCCTACCTCCGGCTCGATCAAGCTGGAAGGCATCGAGCTTGCCGCGCTCGACGACGACCGGCGCACCCGCCTTCGGCGCGAGAAAATTGGAATGATCTTCCAAACTTTCAACCTTCTCCCCACGCTCACCGCGCTCGAAAATGTGGCCCTGCCGCTCCGTTTGCAAGGCTTGCGGAGGCGCGAAACCGATCAGCGCGCCGCGGCCATGCTGGAGCGCGTGGGGCTCGCCGTCCGGTCGCACCATCGGCCCGACGAGCTTTCCGGTGGCGAGCGCCAGCGCGTGGCCATCGCCCGCGCCCTTGTCTTTCGTCCGCCCATCCTGCTCGGCGACGAACCCACCGGCAACCTCGATTCGGCCACCGGGGTGGAAATTCTTCGCCT
>DATNIO010000188.1:0-102594 GCA_035604385.1 Verrucomicrobiia bacterium
CCCATGCCCGTGCCCTGCACGCGATAGCGCTGGTCCGTGCCGCGATAAAATTTGTCGAAGATCAGTCCGAGTTCCGCCTCGCCGATCCCCGGTCCCTGGTCGGCCACGCTGAACTGCACGAATTCGTCCTTCTCTTCCGCACCGATCGTAATGGCATGGTCCGGAGAGGAATATAAATTTGCATTCTGGATCAAATGAACGAGCACTTCCTGCGCGCGCGCGAAGTCCGCGCGGACCCGCAGGTCCGTATGTTTCAAATCAATCCGGATCGGACGCGTCCCCAGGACCCCCTTGCAGACATCGAGCGCGCCCGCAATCAAATCGTCCGCGCGAACGGGTTCGAGCTGAAGTTTGACTTCGCCGGCTTCCAGACGCGCCATCTCGGCGGCTTCTCCGACGAGACGGTTCAGCCGGTCGCACTCTTCATCGATAATGTGGAGCAGTTCGTCCCGCTGGCCCCCGTCAAGCTTGGCCGGGGAAAGCAGCGTGGTGACCGAAGCCTTCATGGAGGTGAGAGGGGTGCGGAAATCGTGCGTAATCGCGTCCAGGAGGGCCGATTTCAGGCGTTCGCCCTCGCGGGCCGCTTCGGTCTTCCCCACCATTTCGATGGCGTGGGCCCGCTCGATAGCGACCGCGATCAGCGTGCCCATGGCCTCTAAAGACTCGCGCGAAAGGACTGGCCCCGAAATCCCCATGCTGCCAAGAATCCGCGAGCCGAGGCGCAGCGGAGCAAAGCAGACGCTGTGCTCGGCATCGATCTGAAGCTCTTCGCGCGCGACAACCGCTTTCAGAAAACCTGCATCGAGCTGCGGCATATTCATACCCGAGCGGTAGACCTTTTGCTTGTCGGAGAGAAACAGCGCCGCCGCTCCCACCTCGAATGTTTCCACAATCTGGCGCGGGATGGCGTTCAACAATTCGATGGGATTCCCGGCGCTTAGCAGTCGCTGGCTGAATTTGTAGAGACGCTCCACTTCGTGGCGCCGGCGGTTCGCTTCCGCGGCCTGGTTGCGCGCGCGCGTGGAGAGGTCGCTGGCCAGGACCGAAGTCGCCAGGAACGTCACAAGCGCGACCCAATTCTGCGGGTCCGCTATCGTAAGTGTCCCCACGGGCGGCAGGAAAAAATAGTTGTAGGCCAGCGTCGCAGCCAGTGACATGAAAACGGAAACCGAAAGTCCCCACAGAGTCGAGACTCCGAGGATGGCAAGCAAATACGTGAACGCCACGGTGGTTACGTTGAACCGGTGCGTATGCCGGTAGAAATACGTAATGGCTAGAACCGCAGCCAGCGCGGCCGCATATCGGGCGAGGGTAGTGGGCAGATTTTTGGTCACAGGCCGATTCTAGCCTAGCATTTCCAGGGCGGAATGAACGAGAATATCTGTGATGACAAAAACACCCGAAGAATGGCTGGAAGAGGTCTCCCCGAAGGAGCGCACCGAGGGAATCCTGAAGCTCTTCCTCGGCTACGCCCCGGGCGTGGGCAAGACCTTCAGCATGCTGAGCGAAGCCATCCGGCGGCGAAGCCGCGGAGAGGACGTCGTCATCGGCTTCGTTGAAACGCATGGAAGAAAAGGCATCGCCGAGCTGGCCTCCCAGCTCGAGCAGGTCCCCCGGCGGAAAATCGAATACAAGGGCACGATCTTCGAGGAGATGGACCCCGACGCCATCAAGGCTAGAAAACCTCGCGTGGTTCTGGTCGACGAATTGGCGCATACCAATATTCCCGGGAGCAAACACCGGAAACGGTACGAGGACGTGCTGGACCTCGTCGAGGCAAAATTGGAAGTCCTCTCGACCGTCAACGTGCAGCACCTCGAAAGCATCGCCCCCACCGTCGGCGCGATCACCGGAATCAAAATCCGCGAAACGGTCCCGGACTGGGTGTTGGAACACGCCAATGAAATCGTCATGGTCGACTTGACGCCGGAAGCGCTGCAGAACCGGATGAAGCGCGGCGAGGTCTATCACACCGAAAAAGTCGACCAGGCTCTGAAAAATTTTTTCCGCAGGGGAAATCTCATCGCCCTCCGTGAGCTTGCTCTGCGCCAGGTGGCGGAGCAGGTGGACCGCAGCCTGGAAACCTACATGGAGCAGAAGGACATCCACGATCCGTGGCCGGTGCGGGAAAGACTCGCGGTGTGCTTCAGCTCGAATCCCCGAGCGCAATATTTGATCGCGCGCGCCGCCCGCATGGCGCGCCGCATGGACGCCGAACTGTACGCCATCTATGTGGACATCGGCCACGATACATCGGAGCGGGACAAAAATTCGCTCAACGCCAACATTCAATTTTCGGAAAGCCTGGGCGCAAAGGTCGTGAAATTGACGGGCAAGGACGTGTCATCCGCAACAGCGGAGTTCGTTCGCGAGAAGCATGTGACGCAGGTCATCTTCGGCCGTTCCGCGGTCGAAGGGTGGAGGAAGTATTTGTACATGACCGCCATCCACCGCTTTTTGCGCGACGCGCCCGCAGTGGATGTTCACATCGTCACGCAGGAAACCGATTGAAGTGCAACGAGTGGCGCAGACTTTTGCCAGTGGGGTTTGGTCCTAACAAGGACGAATCCCCACAGGCTGAAGCCTGTGCCACTACACCTCGCGAGCCGTAACTTCGTGGCGATATTCAAATAGCTTGGTAAGCTTTCGGCGCACGTACCGTCCCGCAAACCATCGCCCCAGAACGCCGAACGGAAGAGCATATTCCACGCGGTCCTCGAGAAAGCAGGCGGAAGGTCCGTCCGGCTCGAATGTGTGCGTATGTTTCCAGTATGCAAACGGGCCTGAAATCTGGACATCCGAAAAATAACGGCCGGCTTCGTAGTCCTGATGCTCCGCGATCCATCGCCGCCGGAAGGGCCATCTCCCGAACTGGAGAACAACGCGCGCGCCGCGTTCGATTCCGCCGGTTTTCTCAATCACTTTCACATGTTCCCCGGGCGGCGTGAGCCGCTCCAGCGCACCCGGCCAAGCGTGCCACTCATACACTTTCGCGGCAGGAGCGTCAATTCGAGAACGGCGAACAAAAGTTTCCGTTTTCACGTCGTCCTCAGGCAGCACATCTCGATGATGAGGTGACAGGCCTCACAAAATCCAGACGAGGAGCGCTGTCAGACTGTACAATATCCCGCTGCACCGGACCGGGATTAAGAAGCATCCCATAGCGCGAGTTGCAATACAGTTTGAAGTCTCGCAGGTCCGAACTGAGCCGTACCATAACGGTAATCTCAAGAGGAGAACATGGCCCAAATATTTGATCCACTACAGATTCGCGGAGTCACCCTGCAAAATCGCATCGTCGTTTCCCCCATGTGCCAATATTCCAGCCAGGATGGATTCGCGAACGACTGGCATCTCGTGCACCTGGGCAGCCGCGCGGCCGGCGGCGCCGGCTTGGTCTTTGCGGAGGCATCCGCAGTCACCGCCGAAGGCCGGATCACCGCTGAGGACCTCGGAATTTATAAGGACGCGCACGTGGAGTTTCTTTCGCGCATTGTTCGATTTCTGAAGAGCCAGGGGACCGTTCCGGGCATGCAGATTGCCCATGCGGGGCGCAAAGCCAGCACGCAGAGGCCATGGGAAGGCTCCAGCAAAGTTTCGGTCGAAGATGGCGGCTGGGTGCCGGTGGCGCCGAGCGCGGCCGCTTTCTCGGAAACCTACCCCATGCCCCGAGCCCTAACGAAAGAGGAGATCCGGGCCATCGTGGACGCATTCGCGCAGGCCGCGCGCCGCGCGCGAGAAGCGGGCTACCTGGTCCTGGAGATTCATGCGGCGCATGGCTATCTGGCCCACGAATTCTTTTCCCCGCTCAGCAATTTCCGGACTGACGAGTACGGCGGATCGTTCGAAAACCGGACCCGGATCGGACGGGAAATCGTTACCACTGTCCGGAAGGTATGGCCGGAAAATCTTCCTCTTTTCATTCGAATCTCCGCCACGGATTGGAAAGAAGGCGGCTGGGACCTGGACCAATCCGTGGAACTGGCGAAGCAACTAAAGCCTCTGGGCGTGGACCTGGTGGATTGCTCCTCCGCGGGACTCGCCGTGGATCAGAAAATTATTGCCGGCCCCTGCTTTCAGGTCCCGTTCGCCGAACGCATCCGCCGCGACGCGAACATTCCGACTGCCACTGTCGGATTGATCGAGACGAAGGAACAGGTCGCCGATATCCTTGCCAAAAATCAGGCTGACCTGGTTTTCATGGCGCGCGAATTCCTGCGCGATCCCTACTGGCCTCTGCGAGCCGCGCGCGAACTGAAACAAAAGATCAGCTGGCCCGCGCAATATCTGCGCGCCGCCCCGCCGGATTCTCCCGCGCGGAAACCGACGGAAGAAGCGGCAGCTCAAGAAAAATCAGCCAGGTAAATATTGAGTCGGTTAAATTAATACCGAGCGCGCATCCGGGAAAACATTCCAAGAATGGCGCGAACTTCGGGGAGGCCGAGAACCGCGGCTCCGGCAAAATAGGCGAGGCCGTAAGGGCCCAGGACTACGATTGCAAGTAGGATCGGGTTGCGGTGACCGGCCGCGAGTAGCAGGGCGCGGCCTATCCCTGCTGCCACCAGCGCGGCACACCAGCCTTTCGCAAGATACGCAGGGGGGAGTCCCGTCGCGCCAATTCTCCGATTCAAAGTTCGGCGCAACAGCGCGAACTCCACCCAGGAAGAAATGCCCGCTGAAATCGTGAGCCCGGCGACGCCCCAACGCGAGTCAATCCCCAAAGCGTGCGGCAGCGGGATCGCCGAAAGGTATCCAAGCACGGTGGTTAAGACGACCCGGATTACGGCGTAGTTCAAGGGCGTGCGCGTATCCTTCAGCGCATAGTAAGTTGACGAATAGAGACGCCCGAGAGTGGACGCCAGCAATCCCACCGTCGATCCCGCCAATATTCCCCAAACATAGTTTGCGTCCGCGTGGGTGAACCGGCCGGACTGGTAGATCGCTGCCACAATCACATCGCCCAACACGAGAAAAGCCGCAACCGATGGAATCACAAGAAATGCAATTTGCCGCAGTCCCGCATTGAGGCGCGCTCGCAACACTTCGGCGACTTCGGACTCCGCACCCACGGCGCCCGACATGGCCGGAAGTTCCGCCGCCGAAACCGACATTCCGAACAGGCTCACCGGCAGTGTGTACAACGTTTGCGCGTAGGCCAGCGCAGCGACTGCGCCCGTCGGCAGCAAGCTTGCGAGCAGCGCATCCACGTAGGCGCTGATCTGCACGACTCCCCTGCTGATGAACACGGGAAAGAAATTGCGCACGACCGTGCGGACATTTTCGAGATGAAAAGCGAACGACAGGTGCAAACCTTTCAAAAGCCGCAGCACAACGGGCAGCTGGATCGCCACCATCAGCGCCGCGCCCACGACCGATCCCCACGACAAAACGATAGCGAGCGGAAACTGCGCGTATCGCGCGCCGAATCCCCAGAGCGTGGCGATCATCGCCGCGTTCCAAATCACCGGCGCCGTATAGGAAAGAAAAAATCGCCGGTGACTGTTCAAGATTCCGAGGCACCACGCGGAAAAAACGAAAAGCCCCGCCCCGGGAAACAGGATGCGCACAATCCGAATCGTCAATTCGCGCTTTTCGCCGCTGAATCCCGGCGCGATCGCGTCGATCAGAAAAGGAGTCGCCAAGACGCCAAACAAGACGAGCATGGAAGTGCTGAGCGCGAGCAAGGCTGCCACGGCTCCGGCGGTGCGGCGGGCTTCCTCATCCTCATCGCGCGCGAGCAGCGCGGCGTAAACAGGAATGAAGGAGGCAGAGAGGACACCTTCGCCAAACAAATTTTGCAGCGCATTGGGAATGCGGAAGGCCGCTTTGAACGCATCCGCGGCGTCGGAATTTCCGAAATAATGGGCAAAGACGCGATCGCGAATGAGTCCCGCGATGCGGCTCAGGAAGATTCCGGAGGCCACGAGAAACGAAGAGCGCTTCGAGGCGAAGCGGCTGGCGACCGCTGTTCCGGAGCCGCTCACAAACCCATTCTGCAGAGGGAATTCATAGTTTCGCGTTATCCATTACAAGAGCAGCACGGCAGGAAGTCAACCACGACTGTGGAGGGATGTGCGGTCCACGGACGGCGCACGGGCCGGGACGCTTACAATTTTCGGGCGGAACCCAACACCGGCGCCGCCGGGAATGCGGAGCATTTGCGGCCGATGGAGGGGCAATCTAAAATAAGCGCTGCCGGGACTGGTTCAAGAGACTTTAAGAAATATATTACCTGTAGAGCCAGTCAAAGAGTATATTTCCAGCCAGCCCGTAGAAACTCACGGTCGTCCGAGCAGAAAATCGGAGGGAAGCCATGAAAAATAGTCTTGGGGTGAGTTCCCTCGTGATGATTGGTCTTTTAGCGGTTTCCGCTCCGCTGTTCGCACACCATGGAAACGCGTCGTACGGCAATGCGAAACAACTCACTGTAAAGGGAACCGTGACGGAATGGGTTTGGCTCAATCCTCACACTCTTCTGAAGATGGATGTAAAAGATGACGAAGGAAAGGTAGTCAATTGGGTTGTGGAGTGGAGTGCTCCGTCCAGCCTCATCAACTTTGGCATAAACAAGCAGACATTCAAGCCCGGGGATGAGGTCACGGTTGTCATGATCACACCGGACAATGGCGCGCCAGTCGGACGTATCCAGCGGGTCATGCTCGCCAACGGCAAGTGGTTACGCGGGTAGACTGAGGAGCCGTTCGCCTGGGCGGCCGCGCGATGAAGAAAAGGATTTCCGATATGTTCAGCCGCTTCGTGGTCCCAACGATTGTCCTTGCAGCATCGACATTTTCACTGCCTTCGCGCGCCCAAAATGCTCCGCGGACGCCGTTTCCTGCGCCCGATCCAGGCGCTGTGCCGGTGGATCAAAACCGGGAAAAGCATATCGACGGCTGGTACAAGGAGGTGCCCGCACCGCCGAAAGATCAGAAGGCAGCCCCAGCTCCTCGCCACGACCTGTCCGGAATTTGGGAACCAGCCGCAGGATGGCGGGACGGAGTCCAATTCATGGGTGCGAAGGAATACCCATCGGACGGGAAGCACATTTTGCCGTTCACCCCATTGGGGGAGAAAGCGTTCAAGGCCAATAAGCCGGGATTTGGAACCACAGAAGTTCCCATTGCACTCAATAACGATCCGTTTGATATCTGTGATCCAATCGGGTTTCCACGCATAGAACTCTTCAACCTGAGGGCGCTCCAGATCGTTCAAACTGAAAAGCAGGTGCTGATCTTCTATCAAAATGATCGGACATTTCGAAGCATCTGGATGGACGGGCGAAAGTTTCCTCCCGAGGACATTTCAGAGCCGCGATGGTACGGGTACTCCATCGGCAAGTGGGAGGACGACACCACGTTCGTCATCCAGACGGTTGGTCTCGATGAAAGGACCTGGATCGATAATGTCGGCCGTCCGCATAGCAGCAACTTGCGAGTGGAAGAACGGTTCCACCGCGTAAGCCACGACATCCTGGAGCTCACCCTGACGATCATCGATCCAGCGATGTATATAAAACCGTGGATCGCCCTCGATAAGTTCCCTCTGCGGTTGCAACCAGCCGATTTCGATCTCCGGGAGATGCTCTGCTCACCCTCGGAACAGGCGGAATTCGACAAGCAAGTGAGCAGGCCCGCCATAGCTGACACAAAGAAGAAGTAGCCTGGCTGCTGTGGGCTGCGCGGGCCGGGTTCAAAAGGTAGTGGAATAGTTCAGCGATATTTTCCGATGAATTCAGAGTCAATCTCGGCTTTCAGATTGCGGGCGAACCGGCCCGAGGGCTTCGCGGACGCTCTGCGCCAGGCTTTCATGCGTGAACGGCTTCTGCAAGACTCGCACCGTTCTTCCGCGAACGCCGTGCTTTTCGATGGCGTCGTCCGGGTATCCGGACATGTAGAGGGTCCGAATGCGGGGAAACTGAACGATGAATTGACGGGCGAGTTCCGGACCCGTCATGCCGGGCATGACGACGTCGGTGAGGAGCAAATCCAATCGCCCTTTGTGCTTGGCTGCAATGCGCAATGCGTCCGCGCCGCTAGGCGCCGGCAAAACATGGTAGCCAGCGCCGAGCAAAACTTCCGCGGCCATCCGCCTCACGGCAGGGTCGTCTTCGACTAAAAGTATGGTTTCGCCGCCGGAAGTGAAATCGAGAACTTCTTGAACCAGATGGGGATCATCCGGTTGCGCCACACGCGGCAAAAGCGTTTGAAACACGCTCCCGGCGCCGATTTCGCTTTCCACCCAGATGTATCCGCCACTTTGCTTCACGATTCCATACACGGTGGCGAGGCCGAGACCTGTCCCCTTCCCTTTTTCTTTGGTAGTGAAGAAGGGCTCGAAAACGCGCGCGCGAGTCTGCTCGTCCATGCCAATTCCTGTATCCCGAACCACGAGGGCGACGTACTCCCCGGGAGCAACAAACGGCTGCGGTGCCGGAGTTTGCGAATTTACGGATACGTTGAGCGTCTCCAGGCGCAGGCGGCCTCCTTGCGGCATGGCGTCGCGCGCATTTCCCGCCAGGTTCAGCACGATCTGTTGCAACTTTCCGGGATCCACCCTGGTCCAGCCGAGATTGGAATCCATGACCAAGTCGAGGGCGATGTCCTCGCCGAGCACGCAACGCAGAATGCCGTCCATATCTTCCAGAACAGAATTCATTTGCACGACCGCCGGTTCAAGTATTTGGTTCCGGCTATAAGCCAAGAGCTGACTCGTAAGCCACGCCCCGCGCTCCGCTGCCTTTCGGATTTCTTCGATCCGCTGCCGGGAGCGCTCTCGCGGTTCGTCGCGCTTCAGCAAGAACTCGCTGTGCCCCAGAATCACGGTCAGGAGGTTGTTGAAATCGTGAGCGATGCCGCCGGCCAACTGGCCGATCGCTTCCATTTTGCTGGCTTGTTGCGAGGCTCGATGTTCCTGAGCCTGCGCCAATTTGGGGCGCTTCAAATCTTTCGACGCGCGGACTGGCTCGACAGACTTTTTGCGGGCCTTCTCTTTTCCTCGTGCCTGCGAGGCCTTGCCGGAAGCCTGTATGGTTTCGACCACGGAAGAATCTGATGACACAGATCCCCTTGTTGGAAAATTGGCGATTCGATTCCTGCGGCGGGAAGGGGGGAATCCTACCGGGCCCGCCGATTTAACAGGCAAGCCTTGACGAAACGAATTTATTCCCGGGAAATCCTGATGTCAACGCGGAATTGCAGCCCGGTTTCGCAGGCATTTCGAAATGCGAATCAGCCTGCAAAGACGGTAGCCACGAGGTCGCTGACCTCCTTGGCGTATTCATCGAGGGAGAAGGTGAAGCGCGCCAAATCGATTTCGGCCATGCTCGGAAATTTCAAGATTAGATACAGCCACCCCGGCTCACTGGCGAAATCGACCTGGCGGGGCTCGTAGTAGCCGTAGCCCAAATCGCGCATCCGGCAAAGCAAGTCGCTGAGATGGACGAGCGCGACGAGCGGCCCGCCGCGTTCCGGATCACCGATCTGATGATGAAGTTCGATTGCGTCGGCGATATCGGAGGGAATTTTCCAGGCCTCGGCAAGGATGCGGCCCGAGTCGCTATGCGTAAAGCCGAGCGTGGCCTGCTCGGCTTCATCCAAGGGAATTTGTTCGTGCGTCGCTTTTTCCATCGCGGCGCGGAATTCCTCCGGCGCGACCATGCAATTCACGAGCACGCCGATATCGTGCAGCAGACCCGCCAAGTAAGCCTTCTCCGGGTCCGGGTACTCGATCATTTCCGCGAACTTGCGGCAGACGAGCGCGACACCGAGGGAATGCCGCCAGAACACGGCGGGATCGACGACCCAGCGGTTCGCGGGAATGACTTTCGAAAGCGAATTCGAAAAGAGCAAATCGCGGACCCGCCACATGCCCAGGCTCATTACGGCCGAGCGGACCGTCTCGGCGGGCATGCTGCGCATGAACAGGGCGGAATTGGCCATGCGAATACATTGAGCGGCGATGGATTTGTCATAGGAGACGAGTTCCACGATTCGGTCCATGTCGACCTGCTCGGCCGGCTGGTCCAGGCAGCGCAGCAAGGGGCGCAGGATCACGGGAATCGCCGGCATGGAGTCGATCTTCACGATTCGCGAACGCAAACGGTCAAGGGTTTCGGTTTTCATGGAGTCCCTGCCTTCGATGTGGGTTCGCCTGACTTCCAATACGCCGTGGCGCCGGGGAAGTGGACCAAACGAAATTTTTCGCTGATCCCAAACAGCGATTCGGAATGGCCGAGAAAGAAATAACCGTTGGGCATCAGCGCGTTGTAGAAATGCTGGATCGTCCGAGTTTTGGATTTCCCGTCAAAATAGATCAGGACGTTGCAGCAGAAGATAACGTCGAGCCCGCGCATGAAAAGCATTTTGCTGTCATCCAGCATGTTCAACCGCGAGAAGGTGATGTGGGTTTTCACCGTATCCGCCACGTGAAAATCCGATCCCACCTTGGTGAAATATTTTTTCATGAACTCGGGCGGAACGTTCCGCACGGCGTAATCGTTGTAGACGCCTTCCTGCGCCTTCGCGACCGAGCGGTCGTTCAGGTCCGTGGCCATGACCTCGAACGTCCAACCCTTCAACGAGCCTTGCGTTTCTTCGAGCAGGATCATGGCGAGCGTGTACGACTCTTCGCCCGTGGAGCAGCCGGCGCTCCAGAAGCGGAGCTTCGTGAACGCCATTTTCTTTTTGGCTTCGGCCAGCGAGGGAATCACGACTTTGCGAAGGGCGTCGATCTGGGGCAGACTCCGGAAAAGGCACGTCTCGCCGATGGTGATTTCATTGAGCAGGTTCCTCATTTCCGAATCGCGATTCGGGCGAGCGGTCAAAAAATCCAGATACTCGCGTGGAGTTCGCGCTCCGACGACCTTCATCCTTCGGGTTGCCCGGCTGACGAGAAGGTAGAATTTGTTCTCCGCCTGGTAAATTCCGGATACCTGGTAGATCAAATCGCGGATGCGAATCCAAGCCGGGTCCGACAGGCTCTCCGCGACAACCGCTTCGTCCTTCAGGAGAGTGGTTTCATTTGACATGAGGGCCGTCCAATCGTGGTCGACGGGTTTTGACCTGGGTGCCTTCTTGACCGGGTGGTGATCCGTGAGTGATCCATTGCGGACCATTCCGGCAACCGCACCCGGGGCATGAAAATTCAACCAGTTCATCGGCCAAGTTGCGCAACTCTTGAATGAATCGGGCGCAAGTTACGGGTGGACCACGGACGGATTCGGCACAGTTGCAGGCGCGGGTACTTCCCGTTTCTCATTCTCCTGCGACTGGGCCACGGGTAGAAAGGGCGCCAGAATGACGACGTCGAGGCGCCGGTTCTGGGCGCGGCCTTCGGGTGTGCCATTACTGGCGACGGGATGGAACTCGCCGTACCCTGCGGCGGAAAGGTGGCTTGGCGGAAGCCCATAATTTGTAATCAGAAGCTGAATGAGGTCCGTGGCCCGCGTGGTGGAAAGTTCCCAATTCGAGGAAAATCGAGCGGTGTGAATGGGGACGTTGTCGGTATGCCCCTCGATACGAAGATTCTCCGGCCTCTGTTTGAGAACTCCGGCGAGTCGCGAGATCGCATCCAGAGAAGTCGGGCGAATGGTGGCCGACCCACTATCGAAAAATCCTATCTCTTTCAAGCTCACAACTAACCCCTCCCGGCGCATGGACATGGTGACTTCGTGCCGCTGAATTTCCGGATTGAGTGCCTTCTGGATCGCTTCCTGGGCCTCCTGCAACGACACTGCCTCACCTGCACTGGACACGACACCCTTCATGGGATTGACGAATCGCTTCAAGTCCGTGTCTTTGTTAATATTTTCGACGATCTGCACATTTTCAAAGGGGATTTGATCCTCATCCTTTATAGGAATTTTTGTGTTGGAGGTTTGAAACACGCCGAGTTCCTGGAACGCCACCTGGATAGCCAGCGCCAGGCGGCCGGCCTTGCGTTTGTCCACTTGCGAAGAGGAATACAACACCACGAAGAATGCGAACAACAGGGTGATGAAATCCGCATACGAAACCAGCCAGCGTTCGTGGTTCACGTGCTCTTGCGGTTTCCTTTTCATACTTGCACCTCTTCTCTTTCCTTCTCTTGTTCCGGCATCTCCGCGAGGAAGCTGACCAGCTTGGTCTCGATCATCCGCGGATTCATGCCCTCCAAAATGGAAACCACGCCTTCCAGCATCATTTCCCGAATGATCTGCTGATCACGAATGCGGATTTTCAGTTTTCCGGCTGCGGGAAGCAGGACCAAATTCGCGGCTCCAACACCGTAAACCGTGGCCACAAAAGCCACTGCAATTCCCTTTCCCACCTCATCGATATTGTCCAGATGCTGCATAACTTGGATCAGTCCGAGGATGGCTCCGATGATCCCAATCGTCGGGGAAAATCCGCCGGCGGATTCAAACACTCTGGGAATATTTTCCTCGTGTTCCCCCTGCTTCTCCATTTCCAGTTCCATCATCTTTCGCAATTCTCCGGGCTCGGTTCCATCCACGGCGAGCATCAACGCCTTCCTCATAAACGTGTTCTGAATCCTATCCAAATCCTTGTCGAGCGAAACGATTCCTTCCCTGCGGGCTTTGTGCGCGATGGTGACAATCTCCTGGATGATTCCTCGGGGATCGGATTTGGGAACAAAGAAAATTGTCACCAGACTGCGGAACGCCGCAAGCACGACGCCGACGGGAAATTGGACCATGATGGCGCCGAAAGTTCCGCCGAACACGATCAGCGCCGCGGTCGGCTGCAAAATCTGGCCGATCTGGCCCCCCTCCAAAATCAGGCCGAGCAGAATCGCTCCCGCGGCAACCAATAAGCCGATGATGGTGCCTATATCCATTGCTTACCGTTCCTCAGGGGGAACTTCCTTCGGGGTGGGGTCGGCGGATCCCGCTCTCGGAGAGGTCCTCCCAGAGGAGTTCATCTCCAGCCCGTCCAATACGCGCCGGCGAAATTGCACGATCTTTTCTAGAATTTGTTCACTGGTTTCACGAACGACGATCTTTTCACCATTCACCAGTGAAATAACGGTATCCGGAGTGTTTTCGATAAGTTTGATCAGGTCCGAATTGACGACCAATGTCAGACCGTTGAGGCGTGTGAGTGGAATCATGATTTCACTGAGGCGGCTCTTGTTCCGTTACGGCACACCCTTTCGCCTTTTTCGCTTTCCGACTTACACATCGGCGAATCGGGTGATGGGTTGAGATGGAAACAAAACCGGTTTTCGCGGTCCACACATTTCCTCATGATTGTCATGCTACAAATCCCGTAATCCGAAATTTGCACATCGCACCTGCCGAGAACGCGCGTCAGGCCCCCACGGGTTTGATCCAACCACTCGCAATAGAACTATTTTTGTTTTTCATCCGCACTGAAAAATGCGCATTCCGGGTAGCACAGCCACTCCTGGCTGTGTGCCTTTTTTAAGCGCCGGAAAAACCCCACAGTCAGGAGTGGCTGTGCTACGAAAACCGATCGCTCACTGACTTATTCCGCAACCTGCGAAGCCCGTCTTTCGTTTGGGGCACGAGACAATCAAAACCAGACAGGCTGAAGCCTGTCCTACTCTTGATATTGATATGTTCGTGTGAAATGCGCGTGGGTGCGCGTTCATTCCCGGCAGTACTCCCTGTTCACAAAAGATCAACTGCCCTAGCAATGCAAGGCGCCGCGCAATTAAAGCTCGGGAACTTCATGCCGATAGGACAAGTGGAGGAAGAAACCCCGATCCGAAGACCGAAAGCGAGCCAAGTAAGTTCCGGAGCTAACCAGTCCCGGGGCCAAGTGCTCCAAAACGGAAAACGGAATCACTTCTAAGGAGCCCAAACATATGGCAATCAGTATTCTTAACAACATCGCTTCACTCACGGCGCAAAACCAGTTGTCGGTTACACAAGCAAACCTGAATAAGACCCTGTTCCAATTGTCTTCTGGTTCGCGAATCAATTCCGGCGCGGACGACGCGGCAGGCTTGGCTATCGCAGACGGATTGCACGCCAACGTCACGGCCTTGACGCAATCGGCGCAAAACGCCAACAGCGGTGTCGGTTCTCTTCAGGTGGCCGATGGCTCGCTCGCCCAGGTCACTCAACTTCTCAATCGCGCCGTCACGCTGGCCACGGAGGCTTCCAACGGCACGGTGTCGAATACGCAGCGCACCGCGATTCAGGCTGAGTACTCTCAGATCACGGCGGAAATCGACCGCATCGGAGCCAAGACCAACTACAACGGCACGGCGGTATTCACCAACACTCCGACCAGCATATTCATCAGTGACGGCGCCAGCAACAGCACGATCAGCGTGGGCACGCAGGCGTTGTCCTCTGCTTCCCTGGGCTTGGTAGCCGGCACGGTTAACCAGACGGTTGCGGCGACTTCGGCTGTGGGGCATATCGACTTCAGCGGCACTGGGCCGGCTGCGGGCGAAATAGTCACGGTGGGCGGTACCACTTATACGTTTCAGGCCGCTGCCGCCGGCGCCACTGGCACGGCGGGTGCGCAGATCGTCCAAGAAACCGGATCCGCGACTGCCGATGCTGTGAACCTGGCCAATGCCATCAACTTTTCTGGTGGCACCTCAGGAGTCGACTATGGGTCCACAGGCTCAGCCAACGCCACGTTTACGGCGGTGGCGAGCGGCACCGATGTGGCTATCTTTGCCATCACACCCGGTGTTGGCGGCAACGGCGCCACCCTAACTGACACTGGCACCCTCAGTGGCAACGTGGCTCTCACGGCGACCACGGGTGGCGCGGCTGCAACTACAACCCATCCGAACCTGACCAACGTCCTTCTGACTGCCGCGGATGCCCAAGCGACACTCGGCTTGATCAATACGGCTGTCGCAAACGTTGCAGGTCTGCGCGGCACTCTCGGCGCAAACATCAACCGGCTGCAATCCGCCAGCAACGTCATCAGCAACCAAGTTCAGAACCTGACCGCTGCCGAAGATGGCATCCGCGCCGCGGATATCCCGTCGGTGGTCGCCAACCTCTCGCGATTCACCATCCTGAACCAGTCCGGCATCTCGGCCCTGGCCCAGGCGAATTCGGCACAGCAGAGCATCCTCACGCTGCTCCGCTAACCGGATCGAGAGAGCAAAACACGCAAAGGGCGGGGCTCTTCGAGCCCCGCCTTTTCGCACGGAGATTGCGAATTATTGAAGGCGGCAGAAATTGAAAAGCACAGTAACTCCGCGCTTCGATGCATTCAGGGATAGAGAGGAATTCAAGTGGCTAGCTCCATATCATCTCAAGTTACGGGTCTCGGCACGAATACCGGGTTAAGCACAAATTCCACCTCGGGAAACAATACGGGCCTCGGGCAAGGCATTGATGTCAACTCGTTCGTGCAGCTTGCGCTCGCTCCCGACACCGCCAACATAACCAGCCTGCAAGCCCAGCAGGCTGCCGTGAACAACGAAAGTTCGGCGTTGTCGGCGATCACGGCAAATCTGACCGCACTGCAATCGGCGGCAAGCGCGCTGAGCGATCCACTTGGGATACTCAGCTCCGAGATTACAAGTTCCACCGACCCAACCGCGGTCACGGCAACCGCATCCTCCTCTTCGGTCCCAGGGGCGCACACCATTGCGATCACTTCTTTGGCGACCACTTCATCGCTTTACTCCGATGATGTAGGCACGAGCGCCACTCCGCTGGCCACCGGCGACACGATTTCGATTTCGGCCGGCGGCACACAGATCGCGTCCGTGACGGTGGATTCCACCAATAACACCCTGGGCCAAATTGCCGCAGCGATCAACAGTCAGGCAACTTCGTACACCTCGGATACTGTACCGACGGGCAGCACTCCGCTGGCCACTGGCGACACGATTTCGATTTTGGCTGGCGGCGCCCCGGTCGCAACCATTGCTGTAAATTCCACAAACAACACGCTGACCGGCATAGCCGATGCCATTAACAATCAAACTTCATTAGTGCACGCAAGTGTCGTCAATGATGCAAATGGCGCGCATCTCTCCATTCTCAACGCCGCGGGAAGTCCCGGCAACCTATCCATCACCGGCAACCTGCATCTCCCCAATACCACGGCAATCAACTTCAATCAGGTGGTCCAGGCCAGAGCCAGCGTCATCAATGATGCGAATGGCGCACGGCTGGCCGTTGTCAGCGGAGCCTCGGGCGCTCCCGGCAATCTGACCTTCACCGGGAGCCTGCACCGGACCGACAATTCCGCCGTCAGCTTTACGCAGGCGGTGCCGGGATTGAACGCAGTCCTATCAGTTGACGGGGTCCCGATTAGCTCCACCACAAACACGGTAAATAACGTGATCAACGGAGTGGCGCTGAACCTGGCGGGACCTACTACCAACGGGCCTGTCACATTGACGGTGGCGCCCGATACTTCCAGTATCACCACGGCCATCAATCAGTTCGTTTCCAGCTATAACACCGCGATTACCGCCATCAATGCGCAATTCCAAGTAGGTCCCGGCGGAACCGTGGGCGGATCTCTGGAAGCCGATAATTCACTGCGTGATGCTCAACAAACGTTGCTCAATGCCATCACCTACTCGACAGCCGGAAGCGGCGGGGCCGTGAATCTGACCAACCTCGGCATCAATGTCAATAACGACGGCACACTCAGCGTTGATTCCGGAGCGCTGGCTACGGCCCTATCTTCAAACTTTTCGGGCGTGCAGAGCTTCATGCAGACGCCCTCGACCGGCTTCGCGGCAAACCTCAATACCGTGCTGAGCAATGTGACGGACTCGGCCACCGGAACGTTGGGACTGGACGCGCAGGGACTATCGCAATCGTCGCTCGATTTGACAAATCATATCTCGGACCTGCAAGCGTCTATAGCGGTCCAGGCGCAAAATCTCACGGCGGTTTATGCGCAGGTCAACACCACACTCCAGGAACTGCCGCTCCTGCAAGAGCAACTGAGCCAGCAACTCGCGAGTATCGCATGACGAATTATGATCCAACCTTGAGTTACCACCAGGCCTCCGCTCGCGGCGCATCTCCGGTCGCCGGGGTGGTGGCGCTCTATGACACCATCCTGCGCGACTTCGTGAGGGCCCTGGCGGCGCTGCAAGCCGGAGATGTCGAAACTCGCGTCCTCGAGCTCAATCATGCCCTGCTGGTCATCGCGCAATTGCAAGGCGTGCTGGATCATGAGCGCGGCGGAGATGCCGCGAAAAATCTGGATCGGTTCTACCACTTAACCCGCGGATTGATCGTGCAGGCAAACTTCAAGGCCGCGCCCCAACCCATCGAAGAACTGATCGAACTTTTTGGCGGGGTTCGCCAAGCATGGAGCCAGGCGGAGCAGGAGTCACACGCTGGCCAGATACAGGCGCCGGCGCCGGATCAGCCTGGCGACCCGGCGGCCGCGGACGCTGCCAGTCCTGCAAGCGATGACGTCGATACACCTCAGCTTCAATGGAGTGCGTGATGGATAAACAAAAACATGAACGATTCCTTATCGCGAACCAGGAACTCCGCGACTTCTTGCGGAAGGTTGAGCATCTGGCCATAGGGACCGGCACGGTCACCGACGGTGATTTGAAAACATTATCGCTACGCCTCTCCACTCTCTCTCCCGAAATCGGGGACGCATCTCGCAGCGAAACTCTCGACGCCGATCTGCGAAACGAAGTTGCTGAATACGTCAAGAATCTTCGCGCGCTGCAAGCCGCCCTGGAGAACGTGCGCTGCATCATGCTCGCTCGCAAGCTTCAATTGGAAAATGCCAGGCATCATCTGTATGGGTTGCAAGGATGGGTCAACGCCTACAGTCAAACCACTTGATCAGTGATCCCTAAAAGCCCGTCCGAAGTTTCCCACAAATCCACGGAAGATCCATCGCAAATTCCATGAATGTCACTGCACTGTAGTGATCTTGCATTTGTAGGGGCACGGTCCGCCGTGGCAGATGCCCGTCTGAAGGCGGGCGCTACATGAACAAAAACCGAATTCTCATACAGACTCTACAGTCGATTCGCAGTGTGCCAGCTTCATGAGCGGCAATTACTTCAGATAATTCAATAAATTCAAAGTGGATAGGATCTGGTTCGTCGCGCTGAGAATCGCATTGGTCGCGGTGCTGGCCTGTTCCAGGTTGGTGATCGATGTCGCCAGGTCCACTCCGACCAGGGTGTTTTCCTGTGTGGCGAGCTGAAGCTTATCGCTGTTGAGAGACGTCTGCGAGGATTGCAACTGCTTCAGCGCATTCCCGTAAAAAACGCGCTGGGTGGTGAACTCTGTGAAGGCTTGATCCAGGTTCGTATTGGCGGCGGGAAGCCCGGTATTGGTCTGCAGGGCTGTGATTAGTCCATTGAGCGCGCCTAGAACATCTCCCGCGGGGTTCGTAAAGATCTGGCTTCCCGGCAGATTGATTTGGATAGATTGCCCGGATGAAATTTGGATCGAGTTCACATTGGTGTTGCCATTGTATTTCACGCCGTCAGGTTGCGTGGCATCGAGCACGAACGGCTGCGTGGACGTTGCTGTCCCGGCGAAAAGATAGTTTCCTTGAAAGGTCTGGTTCGCAAGACCGAGCACTTGATCCCGAATTCCCGAAACTTGCTCGGCGACGGCCTGCCGGTTCGCATCCGAAAGAGTTCCGTTCGCGCCTTCGACCCCCAGCGAAATGGCCTGCGTCACAGCGGTTACCACGGAACTCAGCGTGGAATCGGTCGACGCCGCCTGTGACTGCAGGAAGCTGTTGTTCTGCAAGAACTGGTCGTCCTGATTGCTTTGCACGTGATTTAGAACATCCTGGGACGCGGCCGCGGGATTGTCGGATAGCCGGTTCACGATCCGGCCCGTGGAGATCTGTTGCAGAGCGGTGCTCTGAGCCTGCCGGTTCAGGGCGATCGCAGCGAGTAAATCGGGAGCCGGATCGGGATTGATACGTACGCTCATGTGGGCATCATCCTATTGCGTCATGTTGATCGTCGTCGTCAAGAGCTGATTGACGACGTTGACCACGTTTGCCGAAGCTTCATACGCGCTCTGGTATCGGATCAGGTTTACGGCTTCCTCGTCGAGGGAAACACCCGAGACTGCCCCGCGCTGGTCCGTCAGTTGTTGCTGCACCAGGCCCACGGCCGTCTGTTCGGATTGCGCCTGAGAAACCTGGTTGCCAACCTGGAAGACCAGATTCGAGTAATAATTGATGGGGGTTTGCCCGCTCACGATCGCCTGATTCTGCAAATTTGCGAGTGCCAACGCGTTCCCATTGCTTCCGACGGTGCCGTCGGAACTTGCGGCGACCAGATTAGGATCGCTGATGGCCACGGCAATGGAAGAAGCCGCGCCGGCTGCGCTGGCGGGTTGGGTGAAGAAATTCACGCCGGCAGTTCCATTCGCGTCAAATCCAGCGCGGCTCTGCGTGTTGAAGGAAGTTTCCAGGTTATAGCCCAGCGTGTCGAGCTGGTTGAGGACGCCGGGAATGGCTTGGTCGCGCGCCTGAATCGAGCCGCCTAGACTTCCGCCCGTTATATTCGGAGTAATGTCCACGCCATTGGAAAAGACGTCATGATAGGTGGTGTTCGGATTCACCTGGGTGGACAATTCGAAACTTTGGCTGCCGTCCACGAGAACCGCCCCGCTGGTGGTGGCGATCGTCAAGCTGCCGTTCCCCGCGCTCGTTTCCGAGATGTCGATCAGCCCCGAAAGCTGGCGCACGAGTTGCGTTCGCTGATCGAGAAATGCGCCGGGGTCCTTGCCGATGCTCTCGAGGCCGCTGACCTGCACGTTGAGCGAGGCGATTTGCTGCGTGAGTTGGTTCACCTGATTCACGGATTGAACCACGGAGAGATCGGTGTTCCCTTGCAGGGCCTGGAGATTCGAGGAATCTTGCCGAAGAGCCGAAGCGAGGTTCTGTCCCGCGGTCAATACGCCTTCCCGGTATGACGAGTTACTCGGATCGGTCGAAAGCTGCGTCAAGCTGTTGAAAAATGCCGAAAGCGGCGATTGAAGCCCCGATCCGGCTGTCTCATTAAAAAGAGACTGGACCTGGCTCATGGCCCCGAGAAAGGAGTTTAGCTGGCTCGCCGACTGATTTTCCTGATCGAGCCTCTGCTCCAGCAAGTTGTCACGTACGCTGGTCGTCTGCCCCAGAGTAACGCCTGTTCCAAATAATATGTTTCCGATCTCAACAGGGGCGTTTTCGGACAGATTGACCTGCTCGCGTGAATACCCCGTTGTGTTGACGTTGGCTATATTGTTGCTCGTGATTTCGACCGCTCCACGATCGGCCTCCATCGCGCCAAGAGTAATTCCGAGAGTTGCGAAAAGGCTGCCCATAGGTTCAGCTTTTCTCCACTGCCGCCCCTACAGGCGGGATGGGTTCGGCCGGACGCGCGTACGTCATCGCATACCTCCCGATAAAATTCATAAGAACGTTGATCGTCCTTCTCGAGCGGCGCAGGTACGCCGCGTGAATCTGGTTCAGCCGCCCAACCTCCGCCTGCGCCTTTCCGATCTCCTGCATCACGCGAGAAAGGCGTTCTGCCCACTCCGCATTTTCCGGCGTCCCGGCCCCGTCACGACTTCCCAATCCAAGTTGCAGCGCGCAGGTTTGTTGCAGCGCGTGGATGGCCGGATGAAGCCGTTGAATTTGCCGGCACAGCTCTTCCTGCTCGGAGATTCGCCGGTACATTCCGTCCAGATCGAGCGCCACAAATTCCTTGCGGCAATCCACGAATTCTTGCGCCAGCAGGCGCAACAGAGACAGGCGTCTTTCGAGCAACGCCAGATAGGTTTCGATTTCAGGGCTCACAGGCTACGCCATTTCGTCCAGTTCGTGTTTGTCTTCCTCTTCGGGAGCGCTGACTTCGGGAACATGAGGCGGGGCTGGCTTCCCTGCGGCAGCTGCTTTTGCGCGCGCCTTCGGGGCCGGCTGGTCCGGTGGCCCGGAATTGGGGTCGGAAATCGATTCGATGCGAGGAGGTGTTATCTCCGCCATGGATTCTTACTCCGCGACGGCTATGCCTGCTCGCTGATTCCGAACGTTTGAGCGGCAAGAGCCTCGGCCACTTGAGCGTTGCTCGGGTTGTACTTTCCGGACCCAATCGCGGAGCTGAGCGCGCTGACCTGCTCTTGGCGTATATCCGGAATCTGGTCAAGCTGCGAAACGAGTTGCCGGACCGTAGCTTGGCCGGACGATAATTGAACCGTGTCGTTTGGTTCAGCCGAAACGGGCCTCTGTGAGCTCTTGACCTGTCCGGACTGGGCGCTATCGACGCTATTCGTCCCCGAAGTTCCAGCAGCTGGATTTTGTGGATCAATTCTCATCTCTTTTTCCTCCCGCCGGGACCCCCTGCCGTGCTATAGGGAAATCCGTTCGGCCGCGAATAAGAGGACTCTTACTTGCACCGGACATTCAGCCTACACTTATATGATCGGCATATCAGCGCACACCTTTAGTAGCATGCCGCCTGCCAGTCGGGTCCTTGCTCTCGTAATTCATTGAATCCAAAGTTCTTATTTCATTGTGTGGGCGTTGCCCCGTGGCCACCCTCAGACAGCGTCGGCTCTAAGTACTTTAATATCATATTCTTAATGCCAAGCCCCCCCGAATTCCCCACTGCGCTCGCCATGGCCTGTATGCCCCAATCATCAAAACTCTTTAATGTTGGGTCTGCGTCCTCATCGGGATCGGAAAACGTCTCCTTCATGGATTTCCAGAGCGATGCCAATAGGATCGACTCAAATTCTCCAGCCGCCTTGCGCAGTTTCGAGAGTTCGGGGGAATCGGAGTTTCCCGAACTCGTCGACTGCGGTCGCGGCATGGACACGTTCAGCGAGGCAAGTGCGTCTGAGACTGCGCCCGCTAGAGGCATCACAAGATCTCCAGATCGGCCTGCAAAGCGCCCGCAGCCTTGATCGCTTGCAGGATCGCCACGATGTCCCTTGCCGTCGCGCCAATGGATTGCAGGCCGCGGATCAATTCGTCCACGGTGGCTCCCTCTTCCAAATGAATTGCCTGCGCCGGACCTTCCTGGGCCTTTACGGTGGTCTCCGGCACAACCGCGGTTTGGCCTTGCGCCAGCGCCTGCGGCTGGGAAACTTGCAGTCGCGTGACCACTTCGATGGCCAGATTTCCATGAAGGATCGAACACGGGCCAAGCGTCACGTCTGCGCCCATCACCACCGTTCCGGTTCGCTCGTTCACGATCACTTTTGCGGGTGTCGAGTATTGCACCTGAAGTTCCTCAATACGCGCGAGCAAGAGCGGCACCGCATCGGGGCTCTTTTCGATTCCCGAGATTTCCACGCGGCGGCTATCGACGGCGCGCGCGGAATTGTTGCTGAGTTCCTTATTGACGGCAGAAGCAATCCCTCGCGCCGTGGCGTAATCCGGGTTGTGCAGCAACAAGGACACGGAAGTGACGTCGCGCAAATTCACGGACGTGTCGCGCTCGATCAGGGCGCCGCCGACGATCCTCCCGACCGTCGGATGATTCACCACTTTCGTGTTCGCGCGCCCACCCGCACTGTATCCCCCGAGCACAAGCCCTCCCTGCGCGATGCCGTAGACTTGCCCGTCCGGACCGTACAGCGAAGTCAGTATCAACGTCCCGCCTTCCAGACTCTTCGCATCTCCAATGGAGGAAACCGTGGCATCGATGCGCATGCCGGGCTGGGCAAACGGCGGAAGAGTGGCCGTGACGAAAACGGCGGCGATGTTATGCACCAGCATGGTTGCGGGCGCTCCGACGGTTACCCCCATTTTTTGCAGCATGCTGGCGAGAGTTTGTGTAGAGAAAATCGTCTGCTGGCGGTCGCCGGTTCCATTGAGCCCGGCGACAAGTCCGTAGCCCATCAGCATATTGTCGCGGACGCCCTCGACGGTGGTGATGTCCTTCAAGTGCGCCGTTTGAACTTTTACTTCATCGGCTTGCAAAATGGACGCGGGTCGCGCGAGAGCCAGCAAGATCAGAAGAACAATTTTTCGCCGCAAGAGCATGATTCCCCTTAGAAATTCAGAATCTTCAGCAAGGTGCGAATGACCACGTTCGGTTGTCGAATCGAGTCCGCGACGAGGCCCTTGCCGCGAATCTCCGCCTCCAGATTAGAGACGGAGGACGAGAGAACCGAACCGTCCGAGGCGATGTCTCCAGGCCGCACGAGTCCATGAAGCACGATGATCTGATGGTCGTTCCCCACGGTCAGATCGCGCACCGCCTCCACAACGAGGACGCCGTTGGGAAGCGCTTCCACAACACGCCCGGCAAAATTCAGCGACAACGTCGAGGCCAATGTGGAGGCCCCCTTGCCGCTCAGAGTCTCCGCCGACGTGGGAGAAAATAAATTCTGCAACCTGTTCGTGGCTTGGAGATTTCCGAAAAAGGCGCTGATACCAGAGGACGCGTTGAAGGCGCGCTGCTGCGAACCCGTGCCGTTTGCGGTCGCGGAGAAATTATCCACCACGCGGATGATCAGCAAGTCTCCCATGTGGCGCGCCTTGTAATCGCTGGCCGTCTCCGTCATGGGCGCGGAGGGAAACCACAAGCTGCCGGTCGTGCGCGGCGGCACGGCTTCAAGGGCATGGACGCGTTTCAAGTAATCGCTTAACGAATTTTGGACTTCGGTGGGCTTCGCGTTTTTCTTGAGGAAATTAAACTGCGCATGTAAGGCGTGCGGCGCGAAGAGGTAGAAAACGAGGATCGCCAATATGCGCGGGCACGTGATTTGCGGATATTTCCATTTGAAACTCATGCGATAGCTCCACTCTAAAAGTTCAATTCGAGGTGCGCGCGGCCGTCCACCTGCGCGGTGAATATTTTCCCTGTGTCTACCACGCGTACGTGAACCTGCTGCCCCATCGTTCCTCGCTCCAATGGAATGACCTCCGCAATCATTCGCAACGCATCGGAATGCAGGATGAGAGTCGCCTGCTCGCCCGGAGATACAAGGATCTCCGCTTTCGCGCTCCGTGCCGGAGCCGCAAGCAAGCCAGGCTTGTTCCCCGTGCGGCTCCGTTCCCTTAAAGCAGCGAGGCCAGCCAGGGGCGAAATTCCCGAAATACGCGCGGCCACAAAAAATGGCAGCACTTTCGGATCATGCGACGGCCAGAGCAAGAAACGCGCTCGCTTGAGGCCCGCGTCGAAGTCGGAGCTGAGAACCTCCAACCCCGCGTCCCCGGGCCCAACGAGAACCTGCGCCTGGAGCAGAATGTCATCAGGGTGCAAATTCGCCGCTGCGGACATTCCGCTGCGATCCATCGCGGTTCGGATCGCCGCGAACACTTCCTGCACGGTGATGGGGCGCGCATCGCGGGAAACCACGATTCGCTCAGGGACGGAGATTTCCGCGGCGACATCCTGACTTGCGCCGATGTTTCCTAAAATTCCGCTCCGTTCCAGGACGCGTGTGTTGCCAGGCTGGGGGGCCGCTCCGAGGGAAATTTTCCCGGCTCGCGCGCGAAGAGATGTTCCTGCACCGATTGGAAGAAGGTCGGAAAGAAGGACGCCCGCTCCCGTGACGCGCGCCTCACGCAATAGCTCGATGCGCGGGATGCGCATGGCATTCGTGGAAATTCCACAGCAAGCGGCAGTGAAGATTGCAATTCCTAAGAGCACAATCCTAATTTTCAGTTTCATCAGCGGCTCCCTCTTATTGCGTCAAGCCATTCACGGTCTGGAACATTTCGTCCGCCGCGCGAATCACGCGCGAGTTCGCTTCATACGAACGCTGCGCGATGATCATGTTGACGAACTCCGACACCACGCTGACGTTCGATTCCTCGAGGTTTCCCTGCTGGATGCTTCCAACTCCGTCCGATCCCCCGGGAGTGCCAAGAATGGCGTCGCCGGAAGCGGTGGTCGGCTGAAATAAATTCTGGCCGACGCTGTTGAGCCCGCCGGGATTCGCAAAGGTGGCAAGCTGAATGGCGCCAACTTGCTGCGCCTGTATCTGCGCAGGAAGCGTGACACTGACAGTTCCATCCGTGCCAACGGTAATCGACAGCGCGTTGGATGGAATCGTAATGTTCGGCGTGAGGGAGTCGCCTTGCTCGTCCACCACATTTCCGTTTTGGTCCAAATGAAACGCCCCTGATCGCGTGTAGGCCAAATCTCCAGTCGGTAATGTCACTTGAAAAAATCCATTCCCTTGAATCGCAAGGTCCAGAGGATTCCCGGTGGCATCGAAATTTCCCTCGGTCTGGATGATTTCGGATGAGGCAGGACGCACACCGAGCCCAACTTGCAATCCCGCTGGAAGTGTTGTCTGCTGCGTGGCAGCCGATCCTGGAACAACCGTGTTTTGATAAATGAGGTCCTGGAACTGTAGCCGCCGGTTATGAAATCCGGTTGTTGAAGCGTTGGCGAGGTTGTTCGCAATGTTGTCGAGATTCATTTGCTGGGCCAGCATGCCGCTGGCGGCCGTGTACAAGGCTCGAATCATTTCTCTGATCCTCCTAAACGCTAAACGCGTGGAACATCCAGTGTGGCCGGACGGTTGAAATCCGTATTCAAGACAGATAGCGCCCGGCTCATCATGTCGGCCTGGCGCTGCAAAACGATCAAGTCGACGGCGCCTGCAACCGGATTGATATTGGAAGACTCGAGCATTCCTTGCCGGACATTCTCGCCAACCGCTGTCCGCTCGCTTCCCGCCGGCGCGATGTATTTCGAGTTGCCTTCCGGCTCGATTTCCGTCCCCGGCGCGAATTGAACGATGTGCAGCTTGGCCACCAGTGCGCCATCGACGGAAATCGTCCCGTCGGGGCTCACGGAAACCGCGCCCGTCGGCACGGTAATCGGAACCAGCTTGGTTCCCTGCTCGGCAAGGACAAGATCGCCATCCTGCGTCGTCAACTGGCGCGCAGCGTTCAATTGAAAACTGCCGTTTCGCGTGTAGCGGATGCCCGCCATGGTTTGCACAGTAAAGTATCCGTCGCCCTCAATCGCCAGATCGGTAGCAACGCCTGTTGGCTGCAGCGACCCTGAGCGAACATCCACGCGGCTTCCACCGAGAATTCCAAATTTATTGACCGCTTGATTGAGGGGACTCAGAACTTCACCTTCCTGAGCCGCGGCGAGCGCCCTGTAGAAAGGAGATTGTGATTTGTAACCCGAGGTCGAAGCATTGGCCAGGTTGCTGGCCACTACGTCGAGCGCCTGCATTCTGGCCGCGAAGCCCGCATAGGCCACATAGTATCCGCTGTCCATTTCGTTCCCCCGCGGCAGGAGGGAGCAATCGAACGCCCAGTTTCAATGAATTTCAGCGCCCGGCAAATTCCTGAAAGTGCGCAGGTTATTCGGAAGGAGAAAAGGAATTGCGGATGGGCCGACTGCAAAGGGCGAATTCTGCCCAGCAATCTGAAATCAGCGGGCAAGTCTTGCCGTGCAGGTCCACGAAATGATTGCCGGGCGTTTTGGGCAGGCACGCGACCTAGCTATGAACGGCGAGACAGAACCAAATGGGCGACGCATCGTACGCCATTCCAACCGTGATCTGGTCGCCATCCGATACCGTGACCATCTCGTAGTCGTCCCCCCGAATCACGGTAGGCACGGAGAGCATGCAATGCTCGGCCAGCTGGGTAATCTTGGATTTGAAGTTGCCGGCAACCATGTTGCAAACCTCGGCGATCGCATCAGGGACATCTTTTGGATCCACAGCCCCGACAGAACCCAGCATCCGGCCCGCTATTTTCTCCGCCGTGCGCTCATCACAGCGAATCGACATCACTCCACACAGCGCCCCGGCCAGACCCACCATGGCCGTGACATCACCGGTGACGGTTAGCTCTTCCACTTTTGGCAGATTGGCTAATTCGGTCTGAAGCATGATCAGAAATACTTCCTTCGCTCCGACCTGAAGGAGCGACCCCCAGGAGGAGTCGGGACGCACGACATTTTGCACTTTGGAGTCCAACGCTGGATTCATCGCAATACCTCCAAGAGCGGAGACACGCGTTCTTTGATTTGGTCGGGTGTGAACGGCTTCCGGATGTAACCCTTCGCGCCGATGGATAGCGCCTCCACCACGCGAGATTCACTACCCTCGGTGGTCACCATGACGACGGGCGTCCCCTTGGCCCCTTCTATCGTGCTCAGTTGACGAAGAAATTCGATGCCGTCCATCGCCGGCATGTTGATATCGGATAGGATCAGATCAAACGCGCCTTCCCGTATTGCCGCAAGCGCTTCGATCCCGTTGCCGGCCTCAACGATATCGCCTAGCTCCAATCCTGCCTGGCGCAAGGATCGCTCGACAATTTTGCGCATTACGGAGGAATCATCCACAATGAGAATGCGAGGTCTTTTCATCTCTTTCTCCGTTCTTGCGATTTAGACTTTCCCTCCGGCGAGCGGCGGCTCCGCCAGACTATTGAATTCAATCACGGGCAGCAGGTGAAGGTATTCGGTCTCCAGCATTTCGGTGAGTTCCGAACGTTCCTTGGCGTCCAGCCGCGGAAAACAAAGAGTAAGAAACTGCTCCTCGAAAGATGGGTCCGTTTCCACCAGTTCCATCGGCTCTCCCTCTTTCACAGGGTTGAGACTCTGACATTCGCAAAAATGGTCGGCCGCCGCAATGATTCCAACCAGGTGAGGATCGCGGACGCTGCGTTGCGGGTGATGATGGTTCTCGAAAACATCGATGAAGGAGGGAAAAAAATTCCAGGCTTGGCCGATCCAGCGGCCCACCTCGCAATGGTTCATGCCGAAATAGGCTTTTTCGAAATCCAGAGAGCCGCCCCAGGGACCGCTCTTCGTCTCCCCTTTCAACGCGCCTTCCTCCCTGGCTACCACGAGCAGCGGCAGCGCGCCGATGTCATGGAGCAATCCGCCCAGGTACGCTTGCTCCCGCTCGGAATATTCCATCCACCGCGCGATACGCTCGCTGAGCATGCCACTCATAAAGCTGTGCGACCAGTAAGTCTGAACTTCACCCCGCGGCAACTGCTTGCCCGTGAACTCCATGATGGAACAGGTCAGTACGAGAGTCCGCAGCCGCTCCGAACCCATGAGTATGGCGGCTTCTTCAATGCTCAACACGCGCCGCCGCAGACTGAACAACGCCGAATTGCACAACCGAAGAACTTGCGCGGACAGGCTTGGATCATTGCGGATCACTTTTCCAACTCGCCTCAGGTCCACGGACGAAGAGCTGAGGAGCGTGTTCAATTCAAGGACATAACTCGGGAGGGTTGGAAGTCCCTCGGTAAGGATGGACATCAAGCGTGCTTTTCGACGCTTTTGTCGCTCTGGGGACGCAGTCTCCACGACAATGTGCGCGGATGTCCGAGTCTGCTCGTAAACTTGCATCCGCCTCCTAACGATTGGCCCGCAACCTTTTTCATCGGCAAGGAGTGTGAAATCATTAGGGATAGATGGAACAGACAAGCTACTCCCGCCGGCGGGTGCCCCATTATTGAACTTCGCTAAGTGATTGAAACAAAATATCTTTGTTCTCTTGCGGGGTCTGCATGCGAATCCAGATAAATCGTCCCGATCGAGCCACCCACACATCCTTGGCCCCTAGCTGCCAGGCATAGCTTCGAGTCGTTCGAGCCATTTCCAGTGGCTCGTTGGGACTTTCGAAAACGGCCGTCGGAGCAGTGGCAAGAGGACGAAATGACTCCAGAGCGCTTGAAAGTTCGGATTCTGAAACGACGCACGGTACAGTCCGCAGGTGCAACATTTGCTCGACCGCGTAAAGCGCCGTTCGGTCCACGCCCTCCACAAAGGCGATGTACAGAATCTGCGGGAGCCGCAAATAATGCACGGGCAGCATGCGCCCGTCTTCCAGCAGGGTCAGGGGCAGCAGCGAAGCGCACTGCAAAAACTCGCGCGCTTTTCCAAGAGGGTATACGGGACACCCCCATTGCGCCGCCAGTCCCTCCGTGATGTCCTGCTCGCTCGCCGCCCGGATCTCCCTTAGAATTTTCCCGATTTTGCCGCCCCCCTGCTCGCGCTGCAGGAGTAGTGCCCGTTTTAACTGTTCGTCGTTGATCGTCCCGCGAGAAAGCAGGAGTAAACCGATCGGAATGCGATGATGTCTCTTGGTAATCTCGTCCGCTCCCGGAAGCAGGCGCAGGAATGCGGTCTTGGCGGCATGTTCAAAACATTCCGGGCTGCAATACCACTGGCCTTGCAGACAGATTCCCTCTTCTTTTCGCAGCCAGGCCGGCCAGAAGATGCGCCGCTGCCGGCAGGCGGGATGCTCACAGGTGCGAAACGCTTTCTCGATGGGACTGCTGCCGCTGGATAACCAGTTTCCTGCCCGCGCAAATAACGCAGATCCCGGGATGGATTGTCGTTGGCTCATCGTTGTTTCCCCAGTGATTCAATCCTTTGGTGCGGACTCAGAATTTCAGTGATGCGGAGCCCGTAGTTTCCATCCACGATTACGACCTCTCCCTGCGCGACGACTTGCCCACCAACCAGCAGCTCGACCGGCTCCTGGACTTGGCGATCCAGGGCAATCGCGGTGCCAGGGTGCAGCTCCAATATTTCGCGAAGCAGCATCTGTTTCTGGCCGAAGCGAATTGTGGCGTCAAGTCTGACATCCAGCAGCAGATCCAGATTGGAGCTGCTCCCTCCCGACGGCGCCGGGGTTGGCGGCGGTGGAGGCGCCGGCTGGGCCTTTGGCGCGGAGGGAGGTGTCGGAGGCGTCGCGGGGGGTGACGGTGGAGGTGCGGAGGGCGCTTGAGCTTTTTGCGCGGGAGGTTCTTTGGGTTCCGGATGCGACTGCAGACTTTTCACCAGCTCGGGGCTGACAATCAGGGTCAATTCGATGGGCTGCAGTTTCTCACCCGTAATTCGAATCTTCAGACTGCTTGCGTCCGTCCAAGACGGCACTTCGCTTCCCGAAGGTTTGACGTCGACTTCACCTCCCGCAGCTTGCTTCAAGCTTGTGGCGACTTGGCCGAGCACTTGCCGAAGCAATTCCTCGAACGCGTCGCGGTGATCCTTGTCAAAAGGCACCGCCGCATTCAGCTGTTCGGTGACGAGCACTTGCGCAAGGGCAAGAGCGCCCGCTTCCGATGTCACGATTGCCATGTCCCCCTGGAGCGCTTTCGAAGCGGTAATGACCATGCACGCCGGCGGTTTTTCCAGCGCGGCGGGCACCTTGGGTGCGGGGTCCTCTCCGCTGGACGGCTCCACAGTGACGGGAAATCCAGCCACCTGGCCTAGAACTTTTTGCAGGCAATCGACCCAAATCCGCTGCAGTTGCGCCGACTGCGGATCGACCGAAACTGGCGTCTCGGTGGTCACGCGTCCGCCTTTCGAGAGACGGGGATTATCGAATTTCTGTGCAGGATTTGAGCGCCGCGCAACAGTCCGCAAGCCACCGGATAAACCGCAAACATTTCCTTCTCGGCGACATACAAGACCGCGGGCTGCTCCACCGGCTGGTACAGCGGGAGCACTTGTCCCACACGAAGGTCCGTCAGATCGCGAACTTTCACGGGGATCGGGGGAAGGCGCAGATCAACATGGAAATTACCATCGAGCAGGTGCCGCTGAATTTGCCGGGCCTGCATTGCGGAGCTTCCTCTCCTGGAGTAAGCCGACTGCGCCGTCAGTTTTCGGAGCAAGGCATTGGAGGCAACCGCCGGCAGGGTTACGTTTAGCATTCCATGCGCGTCAGGCATCTTAATTTCGAAGCTAAGAGCCAGGCAGCGTTCCGTCGGCCCCATCAGCACTTGCGTGTGTGAACTCTGTTGCCTTTGCTCGAACTCGATATCCACCTGGAGAACGGGAGCCCAGGCGGACTGCAATTCCCGCGTCAGGATACGCATGACGGACTCCAGAATTTGCTCTTCGATTTCGGTCAAGTCGCGCAGTTCGAATGCGCCGCTCCCCGGCCCTCCGAGAACCAGATCCATGATGGGAAATGCCACCGCCAGGTCCATTTGCAGCAAGCCTACGGCCTCAATCGGCTGCATGCGCATGGAGCACAGGTAGGTCAATTCCGGAATCCGGGAAACGATTTCGGAAAACGTCAATTGCTCGACCGAGACCAGATTGAAATCAAACCCCACGCGCAAATAGGCGCCCAGCGAATTCGTGATGTTGCGCGCGAAACTTTCGTGCAACGTGGAAAGCGCGCGCACCTGATCCTTGTTGATCTGGCTGATCTCGCGGAGATTGAACTTGGCAACATTTTTTTGCGCTCCTTTGTGCGCCGCGGGCTGGATCTGGCCCTTCTGTGTCGCGCGAAATAAGGCGTCGATTTCCTCCTGGTTCAGGATCTTTTCCATGCCGTCCCTCCGTGCCCGGATTCGCTCGCGTGCACGGTTTCCGGCGTCTGTACGCGGGATCGCAACAGTTCCCCGAGACGGGCGCGTAGCCGAACCATGGCGGCCGAATGGATTTGCGAGACCCGCGATTCGCCCACGCCCAAAACCGCGCCGACTTCCTTCATCGTCAGTTCTTCCAGGTAGTACAGCGTCACGACTTGTTTTTCCTTTTCGTCCAGGTCTTCGAGCGCGCTCGCGATATGCGTTCTTATTTCTCCATGCAGGCACAAGAAGAACGGGTCTTTATCCGTGCCGCCGGGACGATAGCTCACCACCTCTTCCTCGGCCTGCGGGTCCACGGACTCCGCCTGCAGGCTGCCCAGATCGAGACCGCGCAATTCCCCCAACAAGTGCTGAAAATCCTCCAGGTTCATTCCGAGTTCCTTGGCCAGTTCCGGCTCGGTAGCCACGCGGCCAAGGCGAAGTTTCAAATCGCGGTGGGCCTCTTCCATCCGGCGAGCCTGGCGGCGCAAGTGGCGCGGGCTCCAGTCCATTTCCCGCAAGCTGTCCAGGATGGCCCCGCGAATTCGGAATTTTGCGTAGGACCTGAGTTGCACATTCTTGCTGGGGTCGAATTTTTCAACGGCATCGATCAAGCCGACGACGCCGGCATGGATCAAGTCGTCCAGCGGCACCTGCGCGGGCAGGCGGTCATGAATCCGGCGGGCGATATATTTCACTTGCGGCAAGTGCTCGAGCAAAAGCCGCTCGCGCTCTCCGGCATCCTTGAAGCCGCGCGGCGCGAGGGTATGCGTTTCGTGGGGACTCATCGGATCACCCCGAGGGATTGCACGGTGACGCCCGGCGGAATTTCCGCGGGAGCAAGAACGACAACGCGCGGGAGGAACGGCTCGAGCAGACGCCGCAAATGGAATCGAGCCGGGCTATGGCACAGCAAAATCGTTGAAGAGGCCGTCGCGGGATCACCGACCAAGCGTTGCAATCCCTCGAGCAATCGGCGCAAGAGAGGTGTCGCGGGCGCCGGTGTCCGCTCGGGCGCGGCCGGCGCCTCGATGGTTCGCGAAAGCTCGTCTTCCATGGCCGGATCGATGGTCAGCACGCGAAGCTTGCGGTCCGTGCCGAGCAGTGGAGTGACAACGGAACGTCCCAGAGCCTGGCGCACGGCTTCCACCAAGTGAACAGGATTCTTGTTGACGGCGGCCGTATCCAGCAGAGTTTCCAAAATGGCCGGAAGGTCGCGGATCGAAACTTGTTCGTGAAGCAAAAGCTGAAGGACCCTTTGCAATTCCCCGAGCGACAGCAAGCGTGGCACGAGCTCTTCGACGAGTTTGGGTTGTGATTCCGCAAGCGCGTCGAGCAGGCGTTTGGTTTCCTGCCGGGTGAGAAGTTCGTGCGCGTGCTGGCGGACAATTTCGGCCAGGTGCGTGGCGATGATCGAAGTTTGATCCACGACGGCGTAACCGGAGGCGAGGGCCTTTTCCTGCATGCGCGGCTCGATCCACTTGGCCGCAACGCCAAAGGCCGGTTCGCGCGTATCGATTCCTTCTAGCGGTGCGGCGTGCGGGTCCGAACTGATGGCGAGCACGCGGTCCTGAGCGATCTCGTATCGCGCCACCTCCACGCCGCGCAGTTCGGCCACATATTCACGGGGCTTCAGCCGGATGTTGTCCGTGATATGAACCGACGGAACCAGAAAACCGAGTTGCGTTGCCAGATGGCGGCGCAAAGCGCGGATGCGCTGCAGGAGTTGGCCGCCGTGCGCCTGATCCACAAGCGGCACCAGAGCGTATCCAACCTCGAGGTGGATTTCGTCCAGCCGCAACAGTCCTTCGAGCTGCTGCTGTTGCGTTGGTTCTTTGCTCTTCCCCGCAGCATCCTGTACCGGTTCCGCGTCCGCGGCCACGCCGTCGGAGGCGCGAGTGGAAAGCCACGCCACCACCGCCCCGGCGAGAAGAAATGAAAATTTCGGGAGGCCCGGAAATGCCGCGAGCAGGAACATCACCCCGGAGGCGATGCGTAACGGCCATTTCTTGGAAAGCTGGCGGGCCAGGTCCACTCCAATCGTTTTGTCCGAGGATGCCCGCGTCACGACCAAACCGCCGGCGACCGAAACCAGAAGCGACGGAATCATGGTGACCAGTCCGTCGCCCACCGTAAGAATCGTGTAGGTTTTCAGCGCGTCCTGGAACGGAATGTTGAGCTGGAATACGCCGATGAGAAATCCGGCGAGGATATTGATGGCGGTGATCAAAACCGTGGCCAGCGCATCGCGCTGGCTGAAGCGCGCGGCGCCGTCCATCGCGCCGTAGAATTCCGCTTCCTGAGCGATCTTTGCGCGGCGAGCGCGCGCTTCCTGCTCGTTGATCGTACCGGCGTTCAGGTCGGCGTCGATGGCCATCTGCTTTCCCGGCATGGCATCGAGAGTGAAGCGCGCCGCGACTTCGGCGGTTCGGACTGCGCCGTGGTTGATCACAAGGTACTGAATCGAGATCAACGCGATGAAAATCACGAAGCCGACGACGTAATTGCCTCCCACCACAAACTGGCCGAACGAGGCGATGACGGTGCCCGCCGCGGTGGGCCCTTCGTTTCCGTGCAGCAGAATCTGCCGGCTGCTGGCGATGTTCAGCGAAATCCGGAACAGGGTGAGAAACAGCAACAGAGTTGGAAACACGGAAAATTCCGCGGGCCGAAGAATGTACAACGAGGCCAGCAGCACGATGACGCCGAGCGTGATGCTGGTCGCCAGAAGCAGGTCCAGCAAGAACGGCGGCACCGGCACAATCATCACAAAAATCAGCGTCACGGTCGCGACGGGGACAACCCAGTCGGTGGACGCCTGCTTTCGGAGCACGACTGGACTCGCCGCCATGCTAGTTCCTCACCCCCGCGGCTGCCTTCGCGGCGGCCCGCGCGGCCAGCACCGAGTTGCGCAAACTAGCTTGCGTGCGGAACAAAAACGCCAGAATCTCAGCGACCGCGGTGTACAGCTTCGCGGGAATCGCCTCGCCTACTTCCGTGGCCCGGTACAGGGCCTGAGCGAGCGGAGGATTTTCAACGATGGGGATTTTGTGCCAGCGGGCCGTTTCCTTGATGCGCAGGGCGATCCTGTTCATGCCCTTGGCGACCACGATAGGCGCAGGCATGGTTTGCGGGCGATATTCGAGCGCCACGGCAAAGTGTTGCGGGTTGGTAACGACGGCGGTGGCCCGCTCGACATCTTTCATGGTCCAGCGTTTGCGCATCGCCCGGCGGCGCTTGCGAATTTCTCCGCGCACGAGCGGACTGCCTTCCAAATCCTTCATTTCCTGGCTGACTTCCTGCTTGGTCATCTTCAGCGAATTCTCGAGCTGCCTTCTTTGGAAGAAATAGTCCACGGCGGACCAGGCCAGCAGGACCAGCCCGCACTTCCACGCGATTTCAAACCACCGGCTGAACATCCAGTTGAGCAGCGCGGGAACGCTGGCTCGTGAAGAGGACAGAACTTGCGTCCAGTCGCGCCGCGCAATCAGGAAGGCCAGGTAAAGCATCGCCGACGCCGGCAAGAGGGATTTCAGCAGCCGGTTCAACCCGGACAAGGAGAACAGGTGGCCGATGTTCGTGACGGGATTCAGCCGATCCAGATTCGGCTGCAGGGAGTCCACGGAAAACACAAGCCCGCCTTGTGCGATGCTCGAACCCACGGTGATCCACCACAGCAGAGCAAACGGCGCCAGAAGCCACCGCAGCATCAACGCTCCGATCACAGGCACGACGCTGTTCACGATTTCCTGATTTCCCCTTTGCCCATCGGCGAGCATTTGCCCCAGAAAACTTCGCCACGGCCCGACTCGAATCCCCGCCTGGAACCCAGCCAGGATCACGATGGCGAGCAAAGCAAGCGCGCCAGTCAATTCCCTGCTGCGAACCACCTGCCCGCGCGAGCGCGCCTCTTGCCTGCGTTTTCCTGTCGGCCGCTCGCTGCGATTTGCATCCGCCACATCGCCTCCGTTTAATGAGCCAGGTGCAACATCCGTTCCGCCGCTCCGATTGCATGGGCGAAACGCCGCTCAAGAATCGCCGGCCACAACGTCATCGCGCCCATCAGGAGCGCGTAGCCCGTCAAGTTCTTGACTGGAATGCCGAACAACAATACGGGTAGCTGCGGCGAGGCCTTGCTGAGAAAAC
Source organism: Verrucomicrobiia bacterium (assembly GCA_035604385.1). Classification (GTDB taxonomy): domain Bacteria; phylum Acidobacteriota; class Terriglobia; order Acidiferrales; family UBA7541; genus Palsa-360. The sequence continues at coordinate 35,367 of DATNIO010000188.1, forward strand.
CCAGGACGAGGTCAATCATCATCGTCGCCACAAGAACCGGAGCGGCGATTTGAATTCCCAGCACGAAGAGCGACCCCACCACGCGCACGAGTTCGCGGCTCACGAGTTGCGTCGCGACCGCCGAACCGACCGGCAAGTAATCGAAGCTGCGGCTCAGCGCGCGCAGCACCCAGTGATGAATGTCGAACTGTAAAAAAAAGAGCAGCGTGATGAGATTGTAGAAAACGGAAAGCGCGGGGGAATCCGCGTCGCTCTGCGGATCGAACAATGTCGCCAGGGAGAGGCCGAGCTGGATTCCGGAAAGCTGGCCGGCAAACTGCATCCCTTCAAACACCACGGCGAGACTCAGCGCCATCAGCACTCCCACCAGCCATTCGCCCAGAACCATCTGGGCCCATTCCGCGGGGCCAACGAGCGTGGGCCGCACGGGCGTCACAGGGACCAGCAAGATGGTCAAGACAATGAGCAGGCCTGCTTTGACTCGATTGGGGATGGCGCGGTCTCCCAGGAACGGGCTGAAGGTAAGCAGTCCTCCCACCCGCAACGCCACCGGGGCGACCTGCGCCAGCCATCGCATAATTTCGCTGTCCAAAATTGCTCGCTCCCTGAACTTCAGTGACAATACGGACGGAAATCCGCGAACAACAAAATCGTGAACGATACCAGGTGATTCAGCATCCAGGGCGCCAGGAAAAATAAAATCACGCCCACGGCCGTCAAACGGGGCACCGTGCTGACCGTGACGTCCTGAATGGATGTCATCACTTGCGCGATATTGATCACGAGGCTGACCACGGTGGCCGACGCCAGCACCGGCATCGTCACCCAAAAAGCCGCCTGCAACGCCAAACGCGCAAGATGTACGACAGAATCGACTGTCACACTTCCACCTCAATAAAAACTTTTCAGCGTGGAACCAACCACCAGATTCCAGCCGTCCGCCACGACAAAAAGCAGGATCTTCAGCGGCGTCGAAATCACCACGGGCGGAAGCTGGAACATTCCGACCGACGTGGTAATGGCGGCCACGACCATGTCAATCACCAGAAACGGCAAATAGAGAACCGCTCCGATCTGGAATCCCGTTTTTAATTCGGAAATGATGTATGCGGGAACGACCACTCGCATCGAGAGATCGCTCGGTTGGCTCGGCCTCGGCTCATGCGAGAGTTCGATGAACAACGCCAGATCTTTTTCGCGCGTGTACCGGAGCATGAACTGGCGCATGGGGCTGGCGCTTCGTTCCACGGCTTGCCAGGCCGTGATGGAACCTTGCGCAAACGGCTCGATCGAAACCCTGTCGATCGACATTCCCACCGGCTGCATCACGAAATACGTAAGGAAGAGGGCCAGCCCGATCAGCGTTTGATTGGTCGGCGCCGTTTGCGTGCCCAGGGCCTGCCGCAAAAAATGGAACACGATCAGGATGCGGACAAACGGAGTCATCGACAGAAGCAGGGCCGGAAGAAGCGTCAGGACGGTAAACAAAATGATCACCGTCCACGGCAGCGAATCGTTGCGTGAATTGAGCCCTGGAATCGGAATGGAACGGACCTGCGGCGCAGGTCTGGGCGCGGGAACGGCGGCGGCGTGGACGGGCATGAACGCCACTATGGTGAAAATCACCGCGATCGCCAGTAAGAAGCTTCGACTTAACGAGATTACGCTCATATTTTGCAGGCTGCCTATTCGCGATTCGTTCCCGGGATTGGCGCCTCTTTTGTCCCTTCGCAATTCCCATCCAATCGCCGAAGCAATGAAATGTTCTGCGGCGTCCCCGCCAGAAGGAATTTTTCCTGCCCGTATTCGACTACGGCGATAAATCTCTTCTCGCCAAGCGAAAGCATTTCGCAGAGGCGCAGGCGCCGCTCGCGCCGGTGCGCCGAAGCGAGAGACGCAATCCGGTTCAGAAAGGACGCCAGCTTTGAACCCGCCGCCTCCGCATTCCCTGGCTTCCCCTCCGCGCTTGGCGCAAGCTCGTTCACAATTTCTCCCGCGGGCGAATTCATAAGAGCTCTGTCAACCGGACACCGAGCGATTCGCCCATCTGTTCAAATTCGATCCACCCGATCTGCCATCCGTTCACGCGGAGTGGAATGTCTTCCCCGCTCTTCCACTCGGTCTCAACAAGCGATCCAACAAAGAGTTCCAGCAGATCGCGCACGGAAAGGCCATGGACGGGCAATTCCACGCTTATGCTGCACGGCAGCCAGCCGGCCTCTTCCCACAACGCGATCGGAATATCGGTCTGCGCTGATCCGGGAATGGGAGCCCTTTCCGCCACCCTTCACCGCTGCACTAGAAATTCCGTGAAATAGACATCGCGGGCGCGCAGTTCGGGAACATCGCGATTCAAGGAATTGATCAGATCGGCCTTGAGCTTCGCCTTTCCATCCGGAGTCAGCAGTTGATTGGAGGTGCACTGCGCCAGAACCGTGATGATCGAATCGCGGATCGTCGCCATGGAGACTTGGCTGGTTTCAACCGGCTTGTTGTCGCCTCTTGCAATCGTGGGCAGTTGTCCCTCCACTCCCAGTGCCAAGGTCGCGCGCAGGAATCGTCCCTCCTCCGGATCGGCCAAATTCACCGTGAAACTCTCCAGCGGAAGAACGGTTCTCGCCGTCGCCGCCTGATCCTGATTCGCTGAACTGGCGTCGCGTGGCCGAACGAATCCCCACCAAATTCCGGATCCAATTCCGACGATCACAAACGCAGCGGTAGCAATCCTTCGTCTGGCGGACTTCCGCGGAGATGCTTTCCCTGGCGCGGATGGAGGTACTAGGTTCGCTGGCGCATCTGCCATGCAGGATGAAAAGCAATTCACGCGCCGAACACGGATTTAAGACGCGTAGAATTGCACAAGGGAGGAGCCGACAACACGTTGACGAATCAGAAGTTAATTCCGAGCTGAACGAATGCCGTGGAAATTCTCGCTGCGGCCTGGTCCAGAATGACGCGATAGGAAATCTCTCATTAGAAAACTCTTCGAATCTAATAGGTCCGCCCCCCGCGTTCGCGGCGCGGGGGACGGATTCTTACGGGCCGACGGGGGAAACTGGTTACTGCTTCAGGTTGATCGCCGTCTGTGTCACCTGATCGAACGTGGTGACGGTCTTTGCATTGGCTTCATAGCCGCGCTCGGCCAGAATCAGCTTAGAAAACTCGGTGGCGATGTCCGCGTTGGAAAGCTCAAGGGAACCGCCCGTGATCGTCCCGCGGCCAGCTGTGTCTGGCTGGCCTATATTGGCTGCTCCGGAAGACAGGGTGGGGAGAAAATCGTTTGAACCATTGCGCAACAGGCCTTGCAAATTGGAAAAGGTGGCGAGAGCGATTTGTGCAATAGCAACGGTCTGGCCGTTGCTGAAGATCCCTTCAATCGTCCCGGTGCTGTCGATGTTGAAGCTGGAAAGTGTTCCGCTGGGGAATCCGTCCTGAAGTGTGGAAGAAGTGGCCGACGCGCCAGACACCTGCGTGAGCAAGCCCGTGCCGTTCAAACCAAACAATTGCCATCCAAAGGCGAGGTTGCTGGCCCCATCGGCGAAACCCGTTGCTGTAATTCCCGCCACATTGGCTGCGGGCGTGACCAACTGCCCGGACCCGTTGAAAGACAGCGTCCCACTCTTGAGCACCACAGGATTTCCGACCGCTCCCACATCCGCGGCAGGTATGGAGATGGAATAATTCCAGGCATTGGCGGCGGTTTTTGTGAAGGTAAAGGTCAAGACGTGAGATGCGCCCAGGGCGTCGTTGACGGCAACGGTCGTGCTGAACGTTCCCGCCGTGGAGGTATTCGACGGGACGAAGGCCTCGGTCTGGCCGACGGTGGCGTCCGCGAGAGTGTTCGTCGTGAACGTTATGGCTTTGCCGTTATTCGCCGTGACGACCAGCGAGTTTCCGGAAAGGTTGGCCGTGAAATTTGGATTCGCATTAATAGCTGACACGACGTTACTGAGCGTATCGTTCAAGACCGTGGTGTAGGTAAAGGGGTTGGTTCCGTCCGTGAATGCCAGAACGCTTCCCGTCGTGAGCACGGTCGCCGGTGAAATGCCCGAGCCGGTCTGCTGACTGGCTGGACTCGGCGCAACCGGAGTTCCGGAGTCGAGATTGAGTGTGAGTTGAACATTGGTCGTCGATTTTGGAGGACTTGTCAAACCTGCCGGGATCGAGATGGCGCTGATGGCTTGGTTGGGATTGATGACGCCATTGACTCCCTGGAAGCCCTGGACGAGACCTCCATCCGTTGTTACCAGCGAACCGTCCGTGGCAATGGAAAGATTTCCGGCGCGAGTGTATTCCTGCAGCCCGTTTTTCACCAAGGTGAGGAAACCTTGTCCCTGAATGGCGATGTCGGTGGGCACGCCGGTCGCTTCGATGCTGCCTTGCGTGAATTGGCCGGAGACCGCGCTAATCTGCGTTCCGACGCCCACCTGCACGGGATCTCCCGCGCCATTGGTTCCGATCTGCTGATAGAAAAGATCCTGGAAGTTAGTGACGTCGGCTTTGTAACCGACCGTGTTGAGGTTGGCGAGGTTGTTGGCAATGACGGACAGCTCCTGCGAATTTGCATTCAAACCGGAAAGCGGCGTTGAAAAGGATGGCATGGTCTTCTCCTATTGTGAAATTCAAGCTGGTTGCGTGCTTCCTGTCGGACTCGCCGGCGCTGGTGTCGCGCCCAAAGCTGCTTTGGAAATGTTCGTGAGCGTCTGGTTGATATTGATGAGCTGCTGCAAAGAACTGACCTGCGTCAGTTGATTCACCATGTCCTGGGGGTTCATGGGATTCGTAGGATCTTGCGCCTGAAGCTGCGCGGTCAGCAGAGTGATGAAAAGATTGGGATCATTGAGGCCGCCGGCGCTCGCGGCCGCGCTGGTTGCACTTGTCGGTGAAGGTTTGGCCGAAGGCGATGTTGCCTCCGCGGCTATCGGTGACAAATTATGGATTTGCATGGTTCCCCTCCTTTGAAACAACTGCGCGTTTCATGCGACGACACTCAGTCCCGCTCTCGAATTGGAGTGACCAGCCCACTCCGCCGGAGCTTCCGTAAATGCCGTGGGTGTCTCCGGTTGTTCCGCATACGCAAATTTCGCGGGGTGCTGGGCAAGGCTCCTCTGGCCGGTGTCTTGACCCGAACCTCCGCTCAACGAGGAAAAGTTTCCCTGCGAAACGATCAGGGTTTCCACGCGGAGATTTTTCTCGACGAGCGCGCTATGAAGCGCAGGCAAGTCCGTGGCGAGAGCCAGTTGCGCGTCGTGATGCTCGACGGCAATCGACGCGCCAATCTGATCTCCGGCGATATGCGCGCGCAATTCGACGCCACCCAGCGAATCCGCCTGCATTTCGATGCGGATCTCGGTTTGCCCGGGTTGGCCGACGATGTGCGCCGCGTTCACGACTGGCGCGCCTTGCGAAGAGGCGGGCAGGGATTCGGTGGGCCGCGAATCGGGGCTGTTCGTTGCGGCAGCCTGAGCGGCGGAGTTAGTGCTTTGCGTTTGGACGGGAGCCGCCGCGGCTCCCGCGGTGGAATCGGCGGTCGCCGAATGTCCGCTAGTCGGATTTGCTACGGCTGTGTTGAGCGACTGGACAAAGCCCCTCTCATCCGTTTGGGCATTCGAAATTTTCGAAGCATGGTCCGCTCTTGGGTTCGAATCGTTGCCTGATGATCCGTTCGAACCGTCCTGCGTTTGCGCTTTGGTGGGTGTGGCCGCAACAGGCGCGGGTAAGGCGGGGCTCGCCGTCGGGGGCTGCAAATTTTCGTGGAATTTGAGTGTCGAGGCGCCAATCGCTGCCGACTTCGCGGCTGAATGGGCTAAGGTTTCGGCCGGCGACGGGGAAATGTTTGCAATCGCTTGCAAATTCGATTGTGTTTCTTGAATCGCCGCCGGCTGAGGTGAAACGGTAACGGAAACGTTTGGGGCAGCGCCCGCTGGAATCAGCGCCTGCATGTTCAGGAAACTTAGATCCGCGCGAGCCGCCTGCGCCGTCTTGCTATTCGGCAGGCTCGAGCCGGTTGGTGGAACATTTTGGGGACCAGAGGGCGGCGCCGCTGCATTGTTCTGCGTTTGCGACGGACTCCACGAGAATGGGTTTGCAGTCACATCTTGGTTTGGCGTCAGGTCAGACCCATACGGAGTGAAATTTGGACCGCCGGTGGGTGGGATGGGAGCGGCTTGCTCCGTCGCGACTGACATCAAAAAATTCGTCGCGTTGGCTGGGACATTGGATTGAGCGGGAGCAGCGATTTGCACACGCGTTGCGCCGGGAGCTGCATGCTGCAACGGAGAGGGATCCTGAGAAACTCCATCGGGAGAAATGGGCGCCTGCTCCGAATCAGAATTGCTTAAAGGGATCGTTGTGACGGCATTTATGGCCTTAGGAAGTGCGCCGGTTTGAAGCGTGTTTAGGGCAGCGCCCGTCGTTGCCCGTGAGAGAAGAGGATTCGATAAGGTTGCTGTTTCCTGCGCTCCGGCACTGGGTTGAACTGTGTTCATAACAAGGCTAGTCGTTGCCGAAGAAGGAAGAGGATTCGGCAAGACCGGTGGACCTTGCGCGGTGTCACTGGCCTGAACCGCGTTTAGAGCAGGGCCCGTCGTTGCCTCCGAGAGAGCAGGATTCGACAAGGCTCCTGTTCCCTGCGCTCCGGCACTGGGTTGAGCCGTGTTCATAACAAGGTTAGTCGTTGCAGTTGAAGGAAGAAGATACGGCAAAGAAAGTGGACCTTGCGCAGCGCCAATGGACTGATTCCCGTTCGTGGGAAAGCTAGTCACTGCCTCCAAGGGAAGTGGATTCGACAAGGCTGCTGGTCCCTGCCCTGCTGCAAGTTCCGGAATGGCAGGCGCAGCGGGGACTGACGCGACACTCGCAGAAAGAGACGGTTCAGGAAGAATTGGCGCAAATGCAGAGGCGACCAAGTTCAGCGGGAAAGCGCTTAACAAATTGTTTCCTGTTGCCGATGGGCCGGCAGGCTCGCGGCTGGAATCTTGCGGCTTGCCCGCGGGAAATTTGCCGCTGTTCCCTGCGCCTTTCAGGACAGCCTGGAAGAGGGCGGTAAAGGGCGAAGGCGACTGAGGATCGAACGGAACGAGCGTTGCGGTTGCGGGACTGGACGCATTCGCCGGCGACGGATTCGAGATGGGTGTGGCCTGCATAGTGATCTCGCGTGTACGACTCCCGGATCAACATCTTGCAAGTGGACAGCCACGATTGCGCGGGCCCAGAACAATTTCTTGCGCCTTATAATTCCAAGACAATCAAGGTGATGAGGCTCGCCGGGATTTGTGGCGTGAGACCCGAACGGTGCGGCGGGCGCAACCGCGGCAAGCTTTGCCCAACGACCCGGCAACATCGGCAGAGAAGGGGTCAGGTGGCAGGCCGCAGGGGACAGGTCCTCAACCTAAAACCTGCCAGCTACAACCTGCCACCCCTTTACTCTTCGCGGAACGGGTCCTGCCGCATCAAGAACAAGGCATCGAGTTCCTGCTGTTCGCGGCGGGACAGCATCTGACGGTAGACTTCAAATTTTGTGTTGCGCAAATTATCGAGAATCTCGCGACTCTGGCGGGCTTTCATATACACCTCCACTTGCTTGAGCCGCTGTTGATCCAGTTCAGAAATGCGCGCTTTTAAAGCGAGCCGCGCGGCCGCCACGCTTTCCGAACGCGCATTTTCAAATTGCAATTCCGACCCGGACGTCCCCTGGACCATCAGTTGCTGGAAGCGGCGGCGAGATTCAAAGAACTGCTCGGTCATGATTTCAAGTTGCCTTCGCGCTCGCGCCCGCTCGGAAGCAATGGCTTCGAGTTTCAAACGCTCCGCGCGTTCCTGTCCGCGACGCAAACGCAAAATTGTCTCTAAGGAAAAATGAAAGGCCATATTTGCTCTAGCCGGGAAGCGCAAGAAGCGATTTGATATTTTCTTCCAGAGGGGCGCGCTCTTTGCGATCCTGTTGGAGAAACGCGTTGGCCGCGGGGAGAACAGCGAGGGCCTGGTCGAGGACGCGGTCGGACCCTTTCTGATAGGCCCCAATCCGTATCAAGTCCTCGGACGCCGAATAGGAGGAAAGCAATTGCCGGATGCGCCGCGCTTTTCCCAAATGCTCGGGCGAAATCACCGCGGGCATCAAGCGGCTCAGGCTGTCAAGGATGGAGATCGGCGGGTAATGCCCCTGGATTGCAAGCTTGCGGTCAAGGACCACGTGTCCATCGAGCAGGGCGCGCACGGAGTCGACGAGCGGGTCCTGTTGATCGTCGCCCTCCATCAAGACGGTGTAAAACGCCGTGATGCTTCCCGTTCCGAAATGCCCCGCGCGTTCGATCAAGCGCGCGAGAAGAGAAAAAACGGATGGCGTGTAGCCTTTCGCCGTGGGAGGTTCGCCGGTCGCCAGACCGATTTCGCGCTGCGCCATCGCAAATCGCGTGAGCGAATCCACGACCAAAAGCACGTGCCTGCCCTGACTGCAAAAATATTCCGCTACCGAAGTAGCCGTCAACGCGGCGCGAATCCTCAGCAACGGAGACTGGTCCGAAGTGGAGACGACCAGGACGGATCGTCGAAGCCCTTCTTCCCCCAGCGCATCCTCGAGGAAATCGCGAACTTCCCGCCCGCGTTCCCCGACCAGCGCCAGCACGGTCAGCTCCGCGGAGGTGCCGCGAGCCATCATGCCGAGGAGCGTGCTCTTGCCCACGCCGCTGCCGCCAAAAATTCCGACGCGCTGGCCACGGCCGCACGTGAGGAAGCCATCGATCGCGCGAATGCCGCAACCGATGGGATCGTGAATGGGAGTTCGCGCCAAAGGAAGCGGCGCTTCGGAAAAAAGGGGCCAGCTTTCGCGCGCGCGATACGCGCCCTTGTCGTCCAGCGGCCGGCCCGCGCCGTCCACGACGCGCCCGAGCAGGCCCTGGCCAACCGGGATCGAGGGCCGCGTGCCGCGGCTGACGATTTTGTCCCCGTAGCGAATGCCGGTGGGACGTTCGAGCGGCATGGACAGCACCGTGCGCCCTCGAAAGCCGACGATTTCTCCCGCATACGTTTTTCCGTCGGCGGTGATAATTCCGCAGCCCTCGCCCACCGACCCATAGGGCCCGTCCGATTCGATGAGGTTTCCGACGGCCTTGGTCACGCGGCCCGCCCAACGGAGCGTCGAGAATTCATCGAGCCGTTTGAAGTAGGGCTCCAGCAAATCGCGCGGCGCCATCAGCCTGAACCCGGCCGCTGGGCGAGCAGGTCCAGAAATCCTTGCTCGATCTCCTTCAGTTGCGTATCGAGGCCGATTTCAGTCGTGCCCAGTTCCGTCTCCAGAATGCACCGGCCGGGCTGGATCTCCGGGTCGCCAATCAATTCCGGAGCCGGGAAGTTTTCGCGGGCTTGCGCGAAATAGTCGCGCCACACTTTAATGTCGGAAGGGTGCGCGCGAAGGCGCGTATTCGAATCGGACGCAATCTTTTCGAGGGCCACGCGCAAGATTCCAGCAAGGAGTAACGGGTCGACTTGCGCCTCGCGATGAAGGATTTTGCGCGCGATGGCAATCGTGAGGCGTACGACTTGTTCCTCGACACGCTGGAAATAGGTATCGCGCTCGGCGGCGAAATCGTGCAGCGCTTTGGAGATTTCCTCGCGCAGTTTGGCGGTCTGCAGTTCGAATGCGGCGCGCGCTTCCGCCTGGCCCGCTTCGTGGCCTTTGCTCCAGGCTTGCTGTTCTCTTTGCGCGGCGACATTCGAATCCGAGAACCCCTTGGCCCCCGTTTTCGCCGCCCACAGTTGCTTGGTCTGAGCGGCATCGCCCGGGTCGGGAGCCTGAACGGAGGGCGCGGGCGGGTAAGTGAATTCCTCCGTTCCCGGAGCTACCTGGGTTACGTTGGACTTAGACGACAAAGGCTTCCTCCGATTCATTCTTCAGGATCATTTTCCCGGCGGCTTCGAGCTTTCGAGCCAGCGCGATGGCTTCTTGCTGCGCGGCGTTGACTTCGCGGGAGCGCGTCGGGCCAAGTGTCTCCATGTCCTCCTTCAGCATCTCGACGGCGCGGGAAGACATGCACTTGAAAAAGTGATTCTTGAGGTCGTCCGAAGCTCCCTTCAGGGAGAGGGCCAGACTTTTCTTTTCCAATTGCCCGAGAAGTTCGCGAATGCTGGATTCCGGAACCTCCAGAAAATCCTGAAACGTAAACATGAAATTCCGGATGGAAACAGCGAGTTGAGGACTCTCCTCCTCTACCGCGGTGAGAATTTCAGAGCTGAGGGTGGTCTCGACCGTGTTGAGAAGATCGGCGACCGCCTTGACCCCGCCAAACCCGCGCCGGCTTTGTTCGCCGAGCGACATCATCTTGCGGCTCAGGATGAGCGAAATCTTCTGCACCATCTCGGGCGAAAATTGCTGCATTTGCGCCATCCTCACGATTGCTTGGCCGCGCAGCTTCTCCGGCAACAAACTCAGCACCGCCGCCGCGGCCTTGCCGCTCATATGAGCCAGCACCAGGGCGATCGTTTGCGGGTGCTCGCCCTGGATGAATTTGGCGAGCTGCTGCGGGTCCGCTTTCTGCAGCGTGACCAGGTTATGCGCGGCTCCTTCCTGCGCCTTCATGACCTGATCGAGCAGCGAATTTGCCCCCGCTTCGCCGAAGGCTTTCATCAACAGTTGCGACGCGTAGGCCGGCCCTCCCTGCGCCAGATATTCCTGCGTCAGAGTAAGACGGTGGTATTCCTGCAGAATCTTGGAAGCCACTTCAGGCGAAATGAAGTCGAGTTCTGTAATCTCCTGGGTGATATCGCGGAGTTCGTTTTCCGCCAGATTCTTGTACACCGCGCTTGCGGCCTCATCCCCCAGTACGACCAGGAGAATAGCCGCCTTGCGCAATCCGCTCATGGCAGTGGTTTCCTCGGCCATCACGTCCCCGAAGGGCCCTGGCGGACCCATCCCTGAATCAGGCGGGTCGCGTTCTCAGGCTCTTTCTTCACTTTTTCCACCAGATGCCTCTTCAAGACAACCGCGCGCATGACTTCCGAGTTTGTGTCCGACAGCTCCTTTTGCAACTCACTCTCCAACTCCGCGCCCGTCATCGGAATTTTCCGCGGTGCTTTTCCACCCGCGCCGGGGAGGGCCTCCTGCTGGCTTCTTTCGGGAAGCGCACGAATGGTCGCGAGAACCTGGTTCTTGACTGGCCGCAGGACCAGCATATAAATCAGCAAGAATAAGAGGATCACTCCGGCGTACCGCAATAGGCCCATCCAGGGCTCAATGATCCGCAAGGTCCGCTGAACCGCCGTGGGAGCGGCAGGAGTTTCGACCGGCGGCACCTGGAAGGAAACATTCTGAAGCGAAAGCTCGTCGCCGCGTTGCGCGTTGAATCCAATCGCGGCCCGGACCAAGGCCTCCAGCTGCTTCATCTCTTCCGGCGTTCTCTTTCGCCGAGTTTCCTGGGGCTTGCCGCCGACCTCTTTCACTTCCACGGAATCATCGATCAGAACGGCGGCGGCCAGGTGCTTGATTTGGCCGGCGGGCTCGAGCGTGTGGTGAACTGTTTTGCTCACGGCAAACGTCTTGCTTTCGCTCCGCATTCCTTGAGAGACCCCCGCAGGTTTTTGCTGCGCGGAATTGGCTGCGCCGGGAGTGTTTGCGGCGGGAGGAGCAGGCGGGGCGCTCGGCACATTGCTGGTCGTGCCTGGAATGCCGATGGGAGCCGCGCCGGTGGTTTGGTCTTCGGAAACTTGCGAGGTCAGGACAGCGGTGGCGTTCGGGTCGTAGACTTCCTGCGTGGTGTCTCCGGAGTCGGGGTTATAGTCGATCGTCACGCTCGACTTGACGTGGTCCGCGCCGACCACGGGAGCAAGCGTGTCCACGATCCTCTCCGCAATCGTAGTTTCCAGATCGGACAGGCCCCTGCGCGCGGGCCCGCCACTCGATCTTCCAGCGGTCAACGGGAGCCGCCCATCTGCGCTGACAATCGTGACGTCGTCGGGGGAAAGATTTTCCCAGGCGCTGGCCACCAGATTTGCGATGGAGTTCACGGTTTCATCGGCAAGGCGTTGCGTGCGAAGTTTCACGACCACCGCCGCCTTGGCCGGGCGCTCTTCGGTCGTGAACAAGGATTCGCGCGGCAGAACCAGGTGGACGCGGGCGGACTCCACCGTGTCCATCGTCTCGATCGTGCGTTCGAGCTCTGCCTCCAGAGCGCGCTGGTAGTTGACGCGCTCGGAAAAATCGCTGCTGGACCAATTCGGCTTGTCGAACAGCTCGAATCCCATGCGGCCGGTATGCGGAAGATTTTGCGATGCCATTTCGATTCGCACCCGGTCGATCCGGTCCACCGGCACATCGATGGAAGTTCCGTCGCTCGAAAGCTGATAGGGAATGTTTTCGAGGGTCAGGCGCGCGACGATTTTTTGCGTGTCGGTCGGGTCCAGTCCGGTATAGAGATTTTTGAAATCCGCGGCGGCGAACAGCCGCACAAACAGCCAGATGATCAGCCCCACCAGCGCGGCGCTGCCGGCCAGCAGGAATCTCTGATTGATGGTCAGCCCGCGCAGAAATGCGCGAATCTGTTCCAGAACTTTGTCCATGGCCGTCGGTGAAGATGTCCGCGAATTCCCAGGCGCGGATTTCCCCGGACCGCGCCGCGCGAAGGACTATCGTTCCCGGATCAGAAATTCATCTGCGAAACGGTTTGATAGGCTTGCACGATTTTGTTGCGCACCTGGACCATCATCTCGAAAGCCAGGCCCGCCTTTTCCACGGCGATCATGGCCGAGTGTACGTCCTCACCGGAGCCGTCGAGCATCCCGGCCACCTTGCCCTGCTCGTCCTGGTGCAATTGTTCCACCTGGTCCATCGCGCCTTGCAGCGCCTCGAAGAAATCCGACTGGCCGCCCGCGCCGGAGGTCGCGCGCGTAGTGGAAGCGCCCAGGTTCGGAACCGGCAATCCTTGAATCGTATTGGCCATGGAAATCCTCCGTCGTGCGCGCGGTTACTGCGCGATCTGAATCGCCGCTTGAATCATGGCCTTGGTGGTCTGTATGGCCGAAACATTGAGTTGGTAGGACCTGGCGGCTTCCATCAGATTTACGCTCTCTTCGATGGGATTCACGTTCGGAAAATTCACGTAGCCCGCCGCGTCCGCATCCGGGTGGCCGGGATCGTAGCGGCGCGTCGGGGCGGATTCGTCCTGAACCACTCCGGCGACTTGCACGGTTTGCGTGTGGATGTCCGTGAAGCTGGCCAGGGTGGCGAAGAATCCGCTCGAAAGTGGGTGGTTCGCCGCGAAAATGACGTTCTGGCGTTTGTACGGCCCGCCCTCGATCGTGCGCGTGGTATCCGCGTTGGCCAGGTTGCTGGCGGACATTTCGGCGCGTTCGCGCTGGGCGAGCAAAGCGGATCCGCTAATTTGCATCAATCCAAAAAGGTTCATGGTTTTTCACGCTCCTTTAGACCGCATCGCTCACCACCGACCGGATCAAGGCGAATTCGGACCGCATGGCCTGCGTGGCCGCCTGATATTTTAGTTGAAGCTCGGCGAGCAGCAATCCTTCGCGATCGACGCTGACGTTGTTTCCGTCGGGCCGGGACAATAGGCCCGGAACGTCCCGCACCATGGGAATCACGGGGGAGCCGGGATCCTGGCTCAGCGCGCGAACCATTTCTCCGTGGAAATCCATGTCCTGCGTGCGATAGCCGGGCGTGTCCACGTTGGCGATGTTGCTGACCAGCAAAGACTGGCGCGCGGTGGCCAAGTCCAGGAATTTTTCAATCAATGACAATTGCGATGTGTTCATGATGCTCATGCATTCCTCCGGGCCGGCAATCCGTAGTTGCGAATCTTGTTTCTTACCGTGCGCAGGCTCACGCCCATCAACTCAGCGGCGCGCGTGCGATTTCCGCCCGTGGCCTCCAGGGTTCGTTCGAGAAGCTCGCGCTCGGCATCGCGCAGGGAAACGCCCGCCTCGATCGCGGCCGGGCGCTGCGCCTCGGGCGACATCTCCAAGTGGGCGAGGAGCTCGGGACCGAGGACGTGGCCCGTCGAAAGCGCGAGCGAGCGGCGAACAAAATTTTCGAGTTCGCGCACGTTGCCGGGCCAATCGTGCGATTGCAGACTCTGGGCAAGTTCCGGAGCGATGCAGTACGACTCGCCGGTGGCGGCGGCATGTTTGCGCAAGAAGTGCGCGGCAAGCTCGAGAATGTCTTCGCGCCGTTCGCGCAAGGGAGGAATGGAAAGCGGCACGACGTTCAGGCGATAGTACAGGTCCGCGCGAAATTCTCCGGCGGTAATGCCGGCGCGCAGCGGGCGATTCGTGGTGGCAACGACGCGCACATCGAGCGGCACGGTCCGCGTGGCGCCGAGTGGGTCCACTTCCCTTTCCTGCAGGACGCGCAATAGTTTTGGCTGCAGCGCGAGCGGCAATTCTCCGACTTCGTCGAGCAGAATGGTGCCGCCATTGGCCAATTCAAATTTCCCCGGCTTCGCCACGTTCGCGCCGGTGAAGGCGCCGCGAACGTGGCCGAAGAGTTCGCTCTCGAGCAGATGCTCCGGAAACGCGGAACAATTGATCGCGACGAACGGCCCTTCCCGGCGCGCGCTCTCCAGGTGAATCAGCCGCGCAATCAATTCCTTGCCCGTGCCGCTTTCGGCTTCAATCAACACATCGGCCCCGGTGCGTGCCACCTGGCGCGCCTTTTCGAGGAGCCGCGCAAACGCCGGCGAGCGGCCGATGAGCTTTGCTGCGACTCCATTGTGTTGTCTTGTGTTTCCTGGAATGCGGGCAGCGGCGAGAACGCGTTCCGCAGCTTCCCGCAATCTGTCAAAGGACACCGGCTTCATCAGATAGTCGCACGCGCCTTCCTTGATGGCTTGCACCGCTTCGGTCACCGTGCCGTACGCGGTAAGAAAAATAACCGCGGTGTCCGGGGCCATTTCGCGAATGCCCTGCATCACTTGCAAGCCGTCTCCATCCGGCATGCGTACATCGGTCACGACGAGCGGACACGGCGTCGTGCGAAATTTGGCGAGCGCTTCGCCGGCGCCGCTCGCGGTGGTCACGTTCCATCCGTTCCGCCGGAAGCTGGCTTCGAGAGCGGTCCGCATGGCGGCTTCATCATCCACAACCAGCACTGCGCATGAGCTCATTCCAAATCTCCTGCCGACGGCAGAATCAGGGAAAACGTCGTGCCCAGCCGGGGAGCGCTGTGGACGCGGATCGTTCCGCCGTGCTGCTCGATCACTTTTTTGCACACGGCGAGCCCGAGTCCGGAGCTTCCCGCGTGCGATGTGAATCCCGGCTCGAAGATTTTTTCCAGGTGCTCTTCGGAAATGCCGCTGCCCTGATCTTCAAAATCAATTTGGACCTGGGCGCCCTCCGACGCAAGCGCCCAGGCCACGGTCACAACGAGCCAACTGCCCGGTGACATCGCGCGAAAGGCATTGAGCGAAAGATTGAGAAACACCTGTTGCAGGCGGTGCGGGTCGGCATGAAGCAGAACTTTCCCAGCGCGATTGACGAGCCGCACCTGCATGCCCCGCTGCCGCGCGAGCGGACCGAGAAAATCAACGGTCTCGCGCAGCAAGCGGTCCAGGTGGGTCGGGATCGGCTCAGGGCAAGGCTGGCTGTGAAATTGAAGGACGTTGTTGACCGTGGCTGCGAGCGTGCGCAATCCAGCCTGGATTTGGCCGACCCACTGGCTGGCCTCGGAAGTGATCGCCGTCGTATCGGCCAGCAGGCCGGCAAACAATTCGAGGCTGCCCAGCGGATTGCGAATTTCATGCGCCAGCACGGTGGCGATTTCGGCGAGCGACTGGTTCCGGCGCGACTTCTCGCCTTCGGCGAAGATTCGCTTTTCCTGCGTGATGTCGCGGAGGATCCAGATGGTTTCGCGATCGGCGCCGTCCTTTCCGAAGACTTGCGCGCGCGCGATTCCGAGAAAGCGTGTGCCGGCGGGATCGTCGAACGACCATTCACTTTCCGCAGCGGGACTTTTGGAGGAAGATTCCGCCAGGAGCCGATCGATCACCGCCGGCAACGCCATGCCCTCTTCAGGCAACCACGAAGGTTCGAGCATCAACAACCGGCGGGCTTCCGGATTGATGACACGCAGCCGCGCGCCGGCGTCAAAGACCAGCACGCCGCACGGCAGACCTTCTAAAATTTGCGCAAGAAAACCGCGCACCCGGGTGTTTTCATCCAGGCTGCTCGTGAGTTCCGAGTTGGCGCGCTCGAGTTCGCCGCTGAGACGCGCGACTTCCGTCTGCAATTGCCCGTAGGATTTTTCCAGGGAATCGGCTGCCTGCGTGAAAGTGGCGAACGCGTGGACCAGGGAGCGTTCCGCGTCGTCCCGGGAACGATTGCCGCGCCGCGGACTGCGCGTATTTTGCCAGGCACTGGGCAGAATTGGCATGCCCTTCGGACGTGCACGGCGGTGGCCAACCGCGGCGCCAGGAGCTTAGATTTCTCTAACGGGCGGGGCTGCTTCCGGAAGGTTGAAATGGACGGGGCGGAGCTGCCGCTCATCTCCCGCCAGAATAAAGGCGCGCTCGATGGCATGTTCCAATTCGCGCACATTTCCCGGCCAGGAATACTGCCGCAGGATTCCCACGGCCGAAGGCGAAATCTCCTTGGATGGATACTCCGTTTGTTCGCACAAACTTTCGAGGAAATGCGAGGCTAGAGGGAGAATGTCCCCTCTCCTTTGCCTCAGAGGGGGGAGTTCGATCGGAAACACGGCGAGGCGATAGTACAAATCCTGGCGAAACAGCTTCTGATGAACCGAGCGAAGCAAGTCGATGTTCGTGGCGGAAATGACGCGCACGTCCACGCGAAACACGTCGGAGCTTCCCAGGCGCTGCACTTCCCCGTCCTGCAAAAAGCGCAGCATCTTGGCCTGCATGCCCAGCGGCAGTTCCCCGACTTCATCGAGGAACAGCGTTCCGCCTTGCGCCACGTGAATCCGTCCAAGGCGCGACTGCACAGCGCCCGTAAACGCCCCGCGCGCGTGCCCGAACAGCTCGGCTTCGAGAAGCTGCTCGGGGATGGCCGCGCAATTCACGACGACGAACGGACATTTTGCGCGAGGACCGATCTGATGGATTCCCCGGGCGACGAGTTCCTTCCCCGTGCCGGTCTCGCCGGTAATCAGCACCGTGGTCTGGCGGGGGCTGACGAGGCGCGCCAGACGATAGATTTGTTCGAGGCCCGGCCCGTCGCCCATCATCCCCGGAAGGGGTTCAACGTGTAGTGGAGTTTTCCCGATCCCCCGCTTGCGATCTTCCGATGGAACAGCGGCATTGTGGGAGGATTCGGCCCGGTCATTGTCCGAATGGGGACATAGCGGAACAGGGGGAATAATGCGAGGCGGCTCATGGACATCGCCGCCCTCCGCGGCGCTGAGACCGGAATCCACGACCCGGACCAGCAAATGGGGGTGGCGCTCGCGAATGGTTTGCAGGACTTCATCCACGTCAAGATCGTGCAAGTGCCGGTCCAACAGCACTTCGCCCCAGTTCTCCGACTCCAATTTTGCAAGCGCGTCTGCGCCGCCGGCGGCTTCTTCCATTTCGGCCGTTTCATATTCCGGTTTTCCGGCCCATAGCCTGCGAAACGATTCGTTCGAGCTTGCGACCAGAACGCGCGAATTCCGGAACGCTGAATGTGTCTCCGCCGTTGCCATTTTTCACTCCCTGCTCCGGGGCCCCCGCCGCCAGATTAGATCCACCTTATTTCATGGATTGGAGATTCGTCCTCAACACTCCCCAATCGATGCCGAAGACCTTGCGCTTGTGCTTCCAAACTGAATCGAACTTTGAGCGAGAAATAATCGGGATAGAGAAGCGCGCCGATTGGCCGCGAGCCAAAAAAGGATGGCGCGTCCTCAATTGAGACTTTCTCATGAAAGGTGAAAAAGATTTCTCTCATCGCGAACTCCAATTTCCACAAATATTTTCTCACCATGTTTCACCTTGAATGGTCGATGCGCGAATTCGCGAACGATCCCTTGACATTTTTTAATCTCGCTGGGAAACTGACTTCCCCCTTCAACAAACGCACCATCACAAGCGAGTCTCTGACCATGCATATTCTGATTGCGGAAGACGATTTGCCCGTCGCGAAATTTCTTTCCTCCGGCCTGGAAGCCGAACACTACGACGTGCGGCTTGTGCCCAGCGGCCGGGAGGTCTCGCGGATGCTCGAAGACGGGCCTTGTGACCTGCTTGTTTTGGATCTGAATTTGCCGGGCGTGAACGGACTCGACGTGCTGCGGCAGGTGCGATCCAAGAAGCCTCATCTGCCCATTTTGATTCTTACCGGAAACGCGCGCGTGGAGGACCGTGTGGGCGGCCTGGATTCCGGCGCGGATGACTACATGACCAAACCATTTGCTTTCTCGGAGTTGGTCGCCCGCGTTCGCGCCCTGCTGCGGCGCGGCAGTCTCCCGTTCGAATCCGTCTTGCACAGCATGGACCTGGAACTGGACCGCGTGCGGCGCCTCGTACGGCGAAACGGCAACTCCATCGAACTCACGCCAAAGGAATTCGCTCTGCTCGAATACTTAATGCTGAACGCTGGCCGAAATGTATCGCGCTCTTCCATCATCCAGCACGTCTGGAAGCTCTCCTCCGACACCATGACCAACGTGGTCGATGTCTACATCAACTATTTGCGCAAAAAGATCGACGGCGACGCGCCGGACAGACTGATTCACACGGTGCGAGGTGCGGGTTACAGGATCGGACCGAATCCACGTTCGGCGCAATAGGCCGAACTCTTCACAGCCCGCTTGTGGTTCCCCTCTATCTTCGGTGAATGCAAAATCGATTTTCCCGGCGGGGCCAGTGGCGCAGGCTTCAGAGCCTGTGTGGCAACCTCGTTTTCCACAGCTTGTATTTTCTGTAGAAGCGCGCAAGTTGATTCGCTTCAACAAAAATGAAAATGCAAAAGGGATGTGGAAATCGATTTTTGCATGTTTCCACACAGGCTCTTCAGCCTGTGGGGTTTGGGTCTAGCAAGAACGAACCCCCGCAGGCTGAAGCCCGCGCCACTACATTCTCGCACTGAATACGAAACTTATTTGCCTTCGGAAGGTGTTCTCGGCGCCTCTGATGCCCCAGGTTTCGTTCCTTCCTTGTTTTCTCCGGAAGCCGGTTCGTCGGAGTCGTCCTTACCTCTATTCAGATACTGCACGATGAGGGAAACGCGCCGGTTGGATGGATCAAGGGGAGCATCCGTTTTCCGAAGATGCTGATCCGCAAAGCCGCGGACCTGCATAATCTGGTCGCCCCGAATCCCATTTTGCTGCATGAGCCTTCGAGCCGCATTGGCACGGTCCACGGACAGCTCCCAATTTGAATAATTGCCTTTCCCCGTATAGGGCTTCGAATCGGTATGTCCCTCGACGGCAATTTTATTGGGAAGCGTGCCAAGCTCTTTGGACAACGCTATCAGGATGTCCTGGCCGTCCTTGTTCGGGTCCGGCTTGCCACTGTCGAAAAACGTGCTGGTCGCGGACTCCATGAGCTCGATGCGAAGCCCTTCGGAAGTAATCGTCATATCGATGTGATTCTTCAAGTTGTCGAAATTCGGCACCTGGCGTATGGCCTTCTGTAGTTCATCCTTCAACTGGCCCATATTGTCTTTGGAAACGGCGAAGCTCTCGCCGGCTCCTTCCATGCTGCTGCCGATTTTCTTGGATGTGCCAGTGGGATCCCTGAAATAACCCCCAACGGCTTCCTGGACTTGTTTGCTGCTGCTCAGAAGCCACAAGACAATGAACAGAGCCATCATCGCAGTCACAAAATCCGCATAGGCGACTTTCCATGCGCCTCCATGGTGGCCCCCATGATTGATCTTTTTCTTGATGACGACGATCGGCGCTTTCGCGGGCATAGGCTTTCCTCAAGGCATCTAAGCGGCTGCGGCGGCTTCCGGCGGCGCGGCGGTTTCGCCCTTGTTCTTAATATGAGCCTCCGCTTCCTCAAAGGTCGGCCGAACGTGCCCGGGGATGGCCCTGCGGCCGACCTCGATGGCCACGGTCGGCGCGGTACCTTTGAGCAAAGCCACCAGCATCACGCGAAGGACGTGGTAGTAAGCGTGCTCGTCATCGGCGGTTTTGGCCATGTTGGAGGCCAGAGGGCCCACCAGCCCGTAGCACAGGAGGATGCCGAGGAATGTTCCCACAAGCGCGGCAGCCACTTTTTTGCCAATTTCTTCAGGAGGGCCGCCCAGCGCGCCCATGGTGATGACGACGCCCAGCACGGCCGCGACGATTCCCAATCCGGGCAGCGAATCGGCCATGGTGGACAGCGCCGCGACAGGCTGGGTGGCCTCGTGGTGGTGGACGTCCATGTCGAGTTCCATCATCTGGTCCGCGTCAAAGGGCTCGATTCCGCCGCTGGCCGCCATGCGCAGCGAATCGCACACAAAATGCAATGCATGATGATCCTTCAAAAAATCGGGGTACTTTGAAAACACCGTGCTCTGATCCGGGGCGTCGCTGTCGGCTTCCAGCGACATCAGGCCTTCCTTGCGCGCCCGCGTAAATAGCTCGTACATCATTTTCAGGGAATCCAGATACCTTTGTTTAGTGAACGGCGATCCCCCAAAGGCTCCTCCGATTCCGGTGCCGATTTTCTTCAGTATGTGGAGAGGGTTGGCGACCAGGACGGTTCCGATCGCGGCGCCCAGAATGATGATCAATTCCGCGGGCTGCATCAGAACCTTCAAATTGCCGTGCTCCATCAAGTACCCGGCAACCACGGCGCCAAAGACCACCACGATTCCTATGATCGAAAACATCGATTTCCGAACCTCCGGATTGCTCCTGCTAGATCAGGCCAGAACGGTCACGCAATTCCCGCCCTTTTCAATGCTTTCCTGAAGTGACGCAGCCGCCCGCGCAACGAGCAACTCGGCGTTGTCCCCGGCCCGGCAACCGGCGCCGCCCACCGGACTCGTGACCGAGAACCTGTCACCCCACCACTCAATCTCCGCCTGGCCTATCATCTTTCGGACCCGCTCCCCGACGCGGGCCACCTCGGATTCCCTGCACTCCAATAGAATCGCGATAAATTGATTCGCGCCCCAGCACCCGACAAGATCGGTCGGGCGCAAGCAGTTCTCCACCGACTGCGCAATCACGCGCAAGATTGTGGACACCACACCCGGACCCCGGCTTGCGCGGAACTGATCCATACGATCGATTTGGACGAGAAGTATCCCGAAGGGAATATTGTGTTCGGCGAATATGGTCAGGTTCTCGCGAAGTTGTGTTTCCATGAAACTCTGCGCCGCGACGCCGGTCATCGCGTCCAGACATCCAAAATCGGCAAATCCGGCCTGCCGGCGAGTCCAATCGGAGGCCGAACGATTTTTCTCAAAGCTTTCCGCCGCCCCGACGACCGCGCCATGGCTGTTGCGAATGGGGTTGGTTCGAAGAACGATGGGGACCCGGTATCCATCCTTGTGGAGGATGGACACATCCATAGTTGAGGGTTTCCCGTCCCGAAAGACGAGGTTAATAGGATCGTCAGGCTCTGAATCGACGTCTTTCACGGCGTCTTGAGTCAGAAGATGATCGCGCAGGAAGCGCCCGACTACATCCTGCCGCAGGTATCCGGTAATCTGCTCCGCGCCTTCGTTCCAAAAGCGGATGCGACGGTTTCGGTCGACAATGTAAACGCCCGTTTGCAGTTTGTCGAGGACAGCTTGGTAGATCTCTGGATCGTTTAACTCGGGCATACGATGACTCCGAAAGGAATCATCGGTCAAAACGGGAGCAAGTTTAGTTGGTCTGCTTCTGCGCCTCCAGCTTTTGAGCGCGATTCCATTTGGCTTGTTCGTCGGGCTCTTCCCAAAGCCGGAATCCTCCCGTGAACGCCGTCGAGTTGTCGCCCAAACGGCAGCCCGGCGGCAATATTTTCAGCAGTTTTGCATTTCCGCCCCCAAGGACCACGTAGTCCGCTTCCAGCGCGTTTTGAAGTTGTTCCGCAATTCGCGCCACGTAGCGCCGCCACTTCTTTTTTCCCAGGCGTTTCAATCCCCGGATTCCGAGGTAGTCCTCGTAGGTGCGTCCCTTTTTATAAGGCAGATGGGCGGCCTCCATCGGCTCGAGGATGCCGTCCACGATCATGGCCGAACCCAGGCCGGTGCCCAGTCCCAGAAAAAGCATCCTGCCCCCTCGATAGATGCCGAGGGCTTGCATGGCGGCGTCATTGACGATTTTCACGGGCCTTCCGAACGCCTTCCGAAAATCGAATCCGACCCAGCCGCCTCCGAGATTGTGCGGCTCGGTCAACGGATGTCCGTGGACAACCGGTCCGGGATATCCGATCGAGACGACGGAATAGTTCCAATCCTTAGTCGCCTCTCGAACTTCTTTCACCATTTTCTTGGCCGTCATCTTTGGTCCGGAAGGAATCTTGACGGGCTCTTTCCGCCCCGTGGCCAGCACTTTGATGTGCGTTCCGCCCACGTCAACGGCCAAAATATTCTTTTGCGGCTTCTGCATGGCAGCTCCTTGACAACAGAGTACGCGGAAATGATTTTCTCTGCTTCCCTGCTCTCCTGCCTCCTTGCTTACTTGTCTCCCTGCTAAGGCACGAAGTCAACCTCTCAGGCGCCGCTCTTCTTTTTTTCCAGTTCGGCCCAACGCTGGTAAAGACGATCCAACGTGCTCTGCGCGTGATCCATTTCGATGCAGGCTGCCTTCAGGCGGGGCGGATCGCTAGTGACGGCCGGATCTTCCAGTGCGGCGCGTCTGATCTCAAGATTCTTGTCCGCCTCGGCGATGCGCTCTTCGATCGTTTCCAGTTCGCGAACTTCGAGATAGGAAAGTTTCTTCTTCGCGATGGCGGACTGCGCTTCCCCGGCCACGGGCGAACGCTTGGCGCCGCTCGACAAGTTCGTGGTTCCCCTTTGTTGCGAGCGCTGCCAGACATCCCACTGCGAATAATCGGCAAAACGTTCCGCGCCGCCAAGCCCGTCGAGGCCCAGCACGATGGTCGATACGCGATCGAGCATGAATCGATCGTGCGTGACGAGCACCAGCGCGCCGCGATATTCGAGAAGGCTTTCTTCCAGAATTTCCAGCGTGGGAATGTCGAGATCGTTGGTCGGTTCATCCAGCAGCAGAACATCCGCCGGCTGCAGCATGAGTTGCGCGATCAACACGCGCGCCCGCTCGCCGCCGGAGAGTTTGCCCACAGGCTGGCTCAGATGCTCGGGGTCGAAGAGAAATTTCGCGGCCCAGGCGGCGACGTGAATCACGCGGTCCTGGTAAATCACGGAATCGCTGTCCGGCGCGAGCGCCCGGCGCAAACTGATGTCCGGGTCGAGTTCGCGATTCTGATCGAAATACACGACGCGCAACGAATCGGCGCTGCGAATTTCCCCGCGTGTGGGCTGGATGTCGCCGCGCAGCAAACGAAGCAGCGTGGTCTTGCCGCTCCCGTTCGGCCCGACGAGCCCCACTCGCATTCCGGAAGTGACAGTGAAATGAATACCCGTGAACAAAGTGCGGCCGCCAATGCCGTACGTCACGTCATCCAGAGTGATTAACCCCTTGGTCTTGCGGTCCGTCGCGGAAAAATCAATTTTGGCGGAGGTAGTGCGAGTCCTGGAGTTGAGGTCCGCCAATTCGCCGATCAATTCCTGAGCAGTATCGATGCGCGCTTTCGATTTTGTGGTTCTGGCTTTAGGGCCGCGGCGCAGCCATTCGATTTCCGTATGCACCAGGTTTTCGAGCGCTTCCTGCCGCTTGCGCTGCGCGTGCAGATACACTTCTTTCGCTTCCAGAAACGTGCTGTAGTTCCCGTTGACGCGCAGAAAACCGTTCTCGTACGAGCGCGCCAACTCGACCACCGCGGTGGCGACGTTTTCCAGAAAGTAGCGGTCGTGGCTGACGACCACGCAAGCGAACGGCGCGTTTTGCAGCAGCGTTTCGAGCCACTGGATTCCAGCAAGGTCCAGGTGATTGGTCGGCTCATCGAGCAGCAGAACATCCGGCGCCTGCACGAGGCCTTCGACAATCGCCAGCCGCTTGCGCCACCCGCCGGACAGCGCCGCCGTGGGCGTATCCATGTCCGTGAAACCGGCGCGGCCCAGCGGCTCGGCGATGCGCGCCGCCCGCTCCTTCTCCGGCACTGCCGCGCGATCGAGCGCGCCCGCGATCACGGACCGGATTGTCGCGTCCGGCGGAAACTCCGAATTTTGCGCGACGCTGCTCAGGCGCGTACGTTTGCGAATGGCCACTTCGCCGGTGTCCGGAGGCACGCGGCCGTACAGAATTTCGAGCAAGGTCGATTTGCCCGAACCGTTCGGGCCAATCAGGCCAATCCGCTCGCCTTCGGAAACCGTGAACGAAATATTCTGGAAGAGCGGTTCGGCGCCGTATCTTTTGGAAAGTCCTTGTGCAGCGATGATCGGAGGCAAATGACTCGGTGTTCTCCCGCAAGCAGTTTAACGTGAAGACGTGAGCGGCGCAAAACCAAGTAGCGCAGACTCAAGTAGCACAGACTTCAGTCTGTGCTACTAAAACCACTCGCTTCGATAGGCGACCCACCAGCTCACCCAGGCAAGAGGGATGGTCGCACCCATCGCCCACCAAAACGGCAAGGCTAGATCGGCTATCAGGCCCAATGCGCCAAACGTCGTCCAGAAAACCTTACGTTGCATATGCCTATTGTAGCCCCCGAACACCCGTCAGGGCCCATTGTAGCCTCCGGGTAGATACCCCCTGGCACACACATCGTGGTCTGGGAAAAAGTCTTGAATTAACTTTTCGATAATTAAGCGAAGACTGTGCGTTCACACCTGATGAGTCATTAAACCGAGTGAGAGGGAATACGATTCAGCTCGTTTTTGACGAACATAAAGCGAAGTAGTTGACATTTAGCGGTCATGTATCCTATCCTTAAGCGGATGGGCGCAGCTTCATTACCGCTGTTTATGGAGAAGAAATGGACGAGCCTCAGATTCAGGAAATTACAAAGCGACTGGATGTACTCATAAGTTTAGTCCTGCAGACTATTCAGCGTGATGGTCACAGTATTAGTCTTCGAGGCCAGGTCAATCTCTTGAGCGAGCTAGGCCTCCGCCCGGTGGAAATCGCGAAGATACTTGGTAAGACTCAAACTTTTGTAAATAAAGAGCTCACTGGGCTCCGAAAACTAGGAAAGAGAGGGCGCAAATGAAAACGACTCAACCCGCGGCGGACCAGAAAATGATTAATCTACTCCAAGACCTCCTGATCACTTCTCTTGGGAAGGGCGGAGTACCCCAGCTTGAAATCAGAAAGATCCTGGGCGTTGACATTGCTAGGGTCAATCGGATTGTTAAACACCTCAAAAATAATAAGCAGTAGGGCGCCAGAATCTTGGCGAGACGGGTAGTATCAACGGACTTTTTTACGGGGGATAGGAGCGAATAGAGACTAACGAGAGACGGAGGATGTTATGGATGCAAATGACCTAAAAGAGGTACAGGATGTAAAGAGGCTGTTGATGGTGCTGATATTGAAACTTGGCGGGACTCCTGGTGATTTAGCGCACGCACTTAAGGTCCACCCCAGTCGCATCAGTCAACTTCTGCCCGTCAGGAAGATTAAACGGACCACGCCATAGGACCAAGGATCGATGAATGATAGGTTCTCTTCCATCTAATGTTACCGATGTCCGGTCTAACCCGAACGACCAGATCGCGCACGCTGCAACACTGATCAGAAGGTCTAAACGTCGACTGAAGGTATTTCTGGCTATCTATTCAGGGAAACAAAAAGTCAAGAAAGTTTCTGAGATCATGCGCGCTACGGGGCTAAATAGGGTCGAAGTGTTACACGATGGACGCAGTCTCGCAGACAACGGAATTATCAGCCAAATGAAGGTCGACGGCGAAACCGCCTACGAGAAAGATCGCTTTTACGCTCACAAGAGGGGGAAAATTATTTCCCTGGCTAGTAACAAGAAAAAACTGGATAGATTTCCAACAAAAATTAACCCTGGGGCCTCAGCTAGTAAAGCAAAAGTCGAAGTAATCCGCCTACCCCGCTCTTTGGTGCGGATCGAGAGGATCACAATTGATGATGTTGATTCCTTCTCCCGACTGAAACATTCTTCTAATGTCGTTAATAGATTCGCAAAGCCCCCCGCAGAGCGAATGATTAAGCGGGGCTTTCAAAAGATAACAGGTGAGCCAGGCAAGTCTACTGACTGGGGCGGGGAGCGTAGTGACCTGTTCACAACAAGAATGTGGATCGGTGGTCGCCGGAGGCACACTGCAATTGCGTTCAAGGGAAAGGGCTTGAAGATCAAGCGGTTGACCCCGAGACATATGGGAAAAAACGGAGACCAAATACAAAGCTTGTTCACGACCCCTGCGGAGGTGTTCTTGCTTCAGTATTGGCGTCAGATTGATCAAACAGTGATCGAACAAATGGAAGTATTTGCAAAGGTAAAATCATTGAGTGACGGCAGGAAAGTCTATTTTGGCATCATTGATGGGGATGATTCTGCACGACTGATACAAGCTTATCCAAAATTCTTCCGATAACCTTCCAACACACCCGCTGAGTGGCTACTTCTGCTGGATGGTCTCCAAATATTTGATCAAATTCTGCAAACGGACGTTGCCGAAATCCCGGTCCTCTTCGATCTGGTGAAAGATCGGGCCCCAGACGGGCATTTCGCGGGTGCCATGGGAAAGCAAGGAAGGATCGTCGCCGGAAATGAATTTTTGAATTCGCTGCGTGGGGAATCTTCCGCCGTTGTTCTTTGCCAGGACGGTCAGGTCGGCGGGCTTTATCTTCAAAGCTACTCCCACCGGGCCGGTGCCTTTGGCGTCTGGACCGTGGCAGGCCGCACAGTGCGCATGGTAGAGGTCCGGACCTCGGACTGAAAAAATCAACTGTTCGTACTGTTTTTCCGCCGTCGGTTTTGTCTGAGCCGCGGCGCCCATGGCAGAAACAAGGAATATCCCAAGCGCCCAGATTGCCAGAAACCGCAAACGAGTAATAGAACTCATCCCGCCCCCTCATGACGACCACATCACGCGGTTCCAAACATATCATGGGCAATGAGATTACGTCTCACCCAGAAACAGAAAGTGAATTAATCTAACTGCGCGTCTCCCTTCCCAGTGTAGGAATATCCCCTTGCCGCGTCTCAATGCCGGAAGTGGTGCGTTCCTCCCCAGTGCGTGAAGAAGATCAGGCACAACATGAGAATCGCCATGAAAAGATAATCTTGTCTGACCATGACGCCCTCCTTTTGCTGTTCCCTCTATCCAAAAACAGCATGTCACTTTCCGCAGAAGAGTGATGTGATGGGAGGAACCCTTGCGCGTGATGGGGGTCACAAACGAACGAGAAGCTGCGCAAAACGGAAAACTGTCATTCCGAGAGAAGCGAGAAATCTCTCTTTTCTTCGCCTTAAAACAAAGAGAGATTCCTCGCTTCGTTCGGAATGATAACGCAAAATGCTTCTTCGGCAAGCTGTGTAGTAGCGACCTACGATGAATCACCCGCAACCATGCAACCTCTAATTACCGGGCGGCGTTTGCGTCTTGTCCACGACGTTTTCTTGAAACTCCTTCATCTCGGAATAGGCGCAAAGCGTTTCCCCCATGGGCGCGGTGGTCAGCTTGTACACTTTCGCCGCCGAGAAGGTTTTCCGGTAAGCCTTTGGATCGTCGATCGTAACGGCTAGTTCAAGCTTGTCGTGGTCCAGCCGGCGGATGCGCTCGATGAGGTGGAGTGCGTCGCTGTGCGGATGCCCGGTCTGATCCAGCCAGGTCTTGTCGTTAAAGCCGATCGTGTCGATGACGAAAGTGTCGCCCTCGTATTTTCCAATCGAATCGCCCATCCAGCTGCTATCCGGATCTTTCGGATGGTCGCGATCCATGTAGACGGCCCGCCACACCTTCGTGTACTCGTACAGGATATAGACGATTTTTGGCGTTTGAATAAATGTAATTTCCCAGGGATACATATAGATGCGGGGAACTCCCGGCGGATCGCAGTACCTCTGCACGGGATCATTCGTATCATTGAAAGTTTGCAGGGCCCCGAACGGAGGTCTCACGCCCTTAAATTTCTCCGCTGCCCACGGAGTCATGGGGGCCTTCTCGGGGTGAGCGGCGAATGGGTCCGACGGATCCCAGGTGTTCAGCCTGATGCCTTCGGGACCATGGAAATCCGGGTCCCAGATGCCCGACAAGTCCGGGATGCCGCCGGACATCATGCCGGGCTTTTGTGCATTTGCGCCAGCCGAAGCTGGTGCGGACTGGGCCGGCAAGTCAGAAGAGAACGCCAGCGCCGGCCCCAGCGCAACAATCAAAATCGCTATGCGGATTCGCATCTTGAGTTTCCTCCCCGGGTGCAGGCTGGTCTACTCGGACCGGCTGGGAAGCGCCTGGCCGTTGACCACGACTTTCAAAATGAACGTTATCGTACTGGAAATTCCGACGGGCGCGCCATTTCGCGAGGGATGCGTGTCGATGGTGATGTCATCTCCCGTCTTCATCGAACTCTTGCTCCACCCGGCGCGCACCATATGAACCGGAGAGGCGAACTCGATCGTCCAATGCTGCATTTCCCCGCCTTCATTTTTGGCGTCCACGTAGACGACCACGTGGGGATTGCTCCAATCGAATTTCGACACGGTCCCATGCACGGTGATCGTCTTCGTCATGTCATATCCGGCCACGCCGTGGTGCGCCATCGCGGAGCCCGAAAACATCGCGAGGCTCGCAACCGCAGCCAGGACCACGAGCAGCTTGCTTTTCATGAAGCACCTCCCATAAATTGCCGCCTTAACCATTTGGAAATCGAATGATGGGCGCCATCATATCAGGACCGGCCCGTTTTAGAAATAATCTGGCTCAGGAATTCATCACACCAGTATCCGGCTTCGTGATTCCTTGTCGCGGATTTTCCCGGTTGGTTACTGCTGAGGCGGCTTTGAAGAATCGGGCGCGGAGCTCGCGACCGGCGCAGGGTTTTGCGAAATTGGTTGCGAATGAATTCCGCCCCACATCTTTTCTCCCCAATCAAAGAGGAGATCGCCTGCCCGGCTCATGCACACATAAGAAAAGATTCCAGTCGAGACCAGAAACGCCAAAGCAATGGTCAGCCCGACCGCGGCTATGGGGTGTTTCATGGCAACCGGTTGCGGGACAGCTATGGCGGTTGTTCCCGTTTCGGAATCGGAGTCCAGCTGGAACATCGAAAATGTATTGAGTGGCCCGCTGTAGATAGGAGGCTTCGAATTGTAAGGAAGCGGATTCCTGGCTGCCGCGACAGGCGCCAATTCAGCTTTCCGGCTGGGCGCGACCCCAGATTCGATCGCCGGTTCAGCAACCGGAATATCCACGGCGGGCGACAATTGGCCGTTGCTGCGGGGCGGAGCTTCCGCCTCGATCTCTGGTTCAGCCATTGGAATATCAACGGCTGGCGGCAACCCAATTTCGTTTCCCGGCGCAGTTTCAGTTTCCATCGCCAGGTCAGACAACCCATTGCCGTGGAGATACGTTTTCGATTCAGCCACCCAGATGCGGACTTGTTCAGCCATCCCGTCAAGCATTTGAACGAATTGCGGCACGACCGCGGCAGTTGCTCCCGCTCTGAAATCCAGCTCCACCGGCAACATCGCGAGTCTATTGGATGGCGCGGTGTGAACAGCAGGCTTCAAATTGTAAAGAAGTGGATTTCCTGCCGCCATTACTGGCGCCAATTCGGCTTTACTGATGGGCGCGGCTACGGCTTCGAACATCGGCCTGGTTCCCGGAATATCGAAGGCACTTGCCTTCGCCCTCGATTTCGCCCCTGATTTCGCCCCCGAATTCGATTGACCGATCCAAACGCGGAGTTGTTCACGAACCTCGTCAGGCAATTCAGTGAATCGCACACCGCAGGTTTTTCCTGACTCATCTTTCCATGCCAACTCGCCGACGGCATTCACCCTTTCGGGTGAATCCATCGCAAACCGGAAATGGATCGGCCCATCCGCTTCCACGGGAGCGACCGCATGAAAGCCCAAGCCTCCCTCGGAGAGATCAATCACAATCCCGCCGTTGTCCGAAGGCAAGCTGATGTAAGCAAGATAGTCTGGCGTTTTCCGTGTGTTGAGTCGACGTTCGTGCGGCATCATCGCAAAATGGCGCCAGAATCCTGAAGTGACACTAAAACCGCAGAGTGTCCGCGAAATCGCGCAGTCCTGGCGCTCCTGCGCGAAGCGAACATGCTGCAAATGTAGGCTGGTCCTGGCAGGGAGGCAAGTCCTAATATCTTCGGAATATTTTTCTGTTTCACTGAGGCTCACTCGAGTTTGCAATGAGGGAAACTGTCCGGTCTTTCCGCTCCGTTTCGGGAATCGCTCGTCCCCGAACGGTGCCTGGTTGTCCGGCTTCAGGCGGGCAATGTTGATTCAAGCGGATGCTCGTCCGCCACGGCGGACGAGCACTACGAAGTCTTGCATACTCAAAATCGACAGGCTGAAGCCTGTCCTACTGGAATCAACCTATGGCTCGCATGTCGCTCGAAGCGCCGCCTGCTGCGGGGATGTAGCATTTCATCGTGTAATCCATCACCATGCGGTTCGCGTTGAACCGCCAGCCGAGTGTCCGGATGGTCCTCTTCATGCGCTTGATCCAACCGCGCGGCAAGCCGTCACGATCGCGTTGATAGAAAAGAGGAATGACTTCCTCGCGAAGGACGCGGTACAGGTTCTCCCCGTCGCGCCGATCGTGCACATCCATATTCGTGTGCGTCCTGCCGGTCCCAATCGCGAATCCGTTCAATCCGTCGTACGCCTCCGCCCACCAGCCGTCCAGAACCGAAAGATTGAGGCCGCCATTCAAGACGACTTTCTGGCCGCTGGTGCCCGAGGCTTCCAGCGGCCTGCGGGGATTGTTCAGCCACACATCGACGCCCTGCACGAGGAGTCGGCCCACATTGATGTCGTAGTCTTCAATGAAGACAAATTTATTCGCGAAGCGTTTGTTGCGCATCAGCTCGGCAATTTGCTGCAAGACCTGTTTTCCGGGAGTGTCGTGGGGATGCGCTTTCCCCGCGAAAACGAACTGCACGGGACGCTTGGGATCGTTCACCATCGAGGCCAGCATTTCCATGTCGGCCAGGATCAAATTCGCTCTCTTGTACGTTGCAAAACGGCGCGCAAACCCGATCGTCAGCGCATCCGGGCTCAAAACTTTGCCCAGGCTTTGCAAGGTCTTCGCCGATTCCCCGCGCAGTTCCGCCTGCTCCACCGCGCGCAGGCGGGCAAATTCAATCAGGCGTGTTTTCAAGCTGAGGTGAGTTTCCCAGAGCTCCGCGTCGTCCACGCTCTCGATGCCTTCCCAAATCTGCGGCTCGCCGCTGTGTTCGGCCCAGCCGGTCCCGAGGTGCCGGTCATAGAGACGAAACATTTGCGGCGCAAGCCATGTGGGGACGTGCACGCCATTTGTAATATGGCGGATCGGCACGGCCTCTTCCGGCCTTCCCGGATAGAGCGACGTCCACATCGCGCGAGACACTTCCCCATGCAATGCCGAAACGGCGTTGGCGCGCCGCGAAAGTTTCAAACCCAGCACGGTCATGCAGAAGCTTTCACTGGAGTTGTTTGGATTCTCGCGCCCCAGCGACATCAGCCAGTCATGCGAAAGGCCCATGGAATCCCGCAGAGGTCCTAAATGCTCCTCGATCAGACCTGCATCGAAGCGGTCATGACCGGCAGGAACCGGTGTATGGGTCGTGAAGACGACTTCCCGCGAAACGCGTGGAACGGCGCGGTTGAAATCCAGGCCTTCCTCCTCCATGCGGCATCGAATCGCTTCGAGGACGGCAAACCCGCTGTGCCCTTCGTTCAGGTGGAGAACGCTAGGCGTGATGCCCATCGCCTTCAGGGCGCGGAAGCCACCCACGCCCAGCAGCAATTCCTGGCGGATTCGAAAGCGGTCGTCGCCTCCATAGAGCCGCGAGGTGAGTTCCCGATCCTCAGGTGCGTTTCCTTCGACATTCGAATCGAGCAGAAGCAACGAGCAGCGTCCCACCTTCAGGCGCCAGACCTTGGCGCGGATCGAGCCACTCCGCGTCTCGATTTGCACGGTGACGGGTTCGCCCTTCGTCCCAATGGCCGGCTCCATGGGCATTTGACTGACGTCCGTCTGGAGATACTCTTCCTGCTGCCAGCCGTTCTTGTCCAAGCGCTGCCGGAAATAGCCCTGCCCGTAAAACAATCCGATGCCCACGAGCGGAAGCCCCAGATCGGATGCGCTCTTGATGTGGTCGCCGGCGAGGATTCCGAGGCCGCCGGAATAAACGGGAAGAGATTCGTGCAAGCCGAATTCGGCGGAGAAATAGGCAACGGGGCGCGGCCGCAAAATGCCGGCGTGCCGCGCGCCCCAGGTGCGGTCCGCATCAAGGTACTCGCGCTTGCGGCGATAGGCGTAGTTGACGCGGCTATGCAGGACAAGTTCTTGTGCGCGGCGCTCGAGCCCGGCAAGAGGGATTTCAGAGAGCAGGGAGATTGGATTGTGATTGAGTTGTCTCCAACGCAGCGGATCCAGATCGCGAAATAAGCTCGTGGAGTCGTTGTCCCAGCTCCACCACAGATTGCGCGCCAGGGACCACAAGCGTTCCTGCAAGGGAGCCACGAAACGGTCGAGCGTGCGCGCTTCGCTCACGACCGGAGCGAGCTGCGCGGCTGCCTCGGAAAGCATCTTGATCTCGCCGTCGGTGAAAACGCGTGCATCGATTGTTTGCACGATGAGAACGCCCTGCAGAACTCCGCCATCGATGAGCGGCACTCCGAGAAAAGACTGGTACGCCTCCTCGCCCGCCTCGCTGAAATATTTGAAGCGTGGATGATTCTTGACCTGATCGACGGCCACCGGTTGCACCTGTTCGGCGACAAGGCCCGCGAGCCCCTCGTGCAACGCCATCCGCAATGTGCCGACGCATTGCGGGCGCAGACCGACCGTCGCAGCCAGGATGAGGTTGGTCCGGTCCGGCTCGAGCAAGTAGGCCGAGCAGACTTCGGTCTTGAAGCGTTTGCCGATCAGGGCGACCACATTCATGAGCGTTTCCGCCGGCTTGCCGCCCTCTGCCGCAAGATTGCCGATTTCTTCCAGTGTCAAAACAAAGCTAGAGTGCCTTGGATCCGAGACTGGCACCAAGGCCGGAAGTTCCTCTTCGTTGCGTTGCGGTCCCGCACTCGGTTGCGCCATCAAGATCCCCTTACATCACACAAGCTTTCAGGTCGCAAATATTTAGTGTCTACTGTCACTCCCGTTTCGTGGAAAGTCCAATCGACAAAATCTATTCGCGATATAGCAAATGTTTGGAATTCGAGAACTGGCTTGGCGATGGCGATCCCGGTCCTATCCCAGCCAAGGAGTGCAATAATCGTTTGGCAGCGGGCTTAGCTTTGGAAGCTTCCCTATCATGGTCCACAAATTCGATGTGGTAATTCTGGGCGCCGGAGCCGCCGGGCTCATGTGCGCGATCGAGGCGGGCAAACGCGGACGCCGCGTCGCGGTCCTGGAACGAGCCAACCGGGTCGGCAAAAAGATTCTCATCTCCGGCGGAGGCCGCTGCAATTTCACCAACCTCCATTGCCGGCCGGAACATTTCTATTCCGCAAACCCCCACTTCGCGAAATCCGCCCTGGCGCGGTACGAACCTTCCGACTTCATCGCGCTGGTTGAAAAACACCACATTCCGTATCACGAGAAGACGCTCGGCCAGCTTTTTTGCGACCGTTCCGCACAGGATATTGTGGAATTGCTCGAAACCGAGTGTCGTTCCGCAGGAGTGCAAATTATTTTGAAGAGTGGCATTCAAGAGGTTCGGCGCACGGAAGAATTTGTCGTCTGCACGGATTCCGGCGAATTTCATGCGCCAGTCCTGGTCGTAGCGACAGGTGGGCTTTCGATTCCAAAATTAGGCGCGACTTCGCTGGGGTATGACCTCGCCCGCCAATTCGGCCTGAAGATCCGCGAAACCAGGCCGGCGCTCGTCCCGCTCGTGCTGGGAACAAAAGATCGCACGCGGTATTGCGATTTGGCCGGAGTCTCCGCGGAAGTCGAAGTTTCCACGGACCATTCATCCTTCCGGGAAAAAATGTTGATCACCCATCGAGGGTTGAGCGGGCCGGCCATCCTGCAGATTTCCATGTACTGGCGAGAGCATTCCGCGATCCGAATCGATCTGGCCCCCGGCCGTGACGTCACTCTTTCCATTCGCGAAGCCAAAGAAAGAAATATGGCCGCCGCGCGGTCCGCGCTTCAAGGAATTCTTCCGAAGCGTTTCGCCACTCGTTGGTTGGATTTGCACGCGCCGCAAGATTGGACCAATCGCGCACTCGAAAAGCTGGAAGGCCAATTGCACGAATGGATCGTCGAGCCAGTTGGCACGGAAGGCTATGAAAAAGCAGAAGTCACTGTAGGCGGCGTGGACACCGAAGAATTATCGAGCAAGACGATGGAAAGCCGGCGCGTGCCAGGACTGTTTTTTATCGGCGAACTAGTCGATGTCACGGGCCATCTGGGCGGATTCAATTTCCAATGGGCCTGGGCTTCGGGCGCGGCCGCAGGCCGCTCGCTGTGAGCGCGACTCGTCTCCAAGAAACCTAGAAGCCGTCCAATAAATGGCCAACCATCAAAACTCATAAATTCGAATTTGCACAGATCTGGATTCGGCGCTGAAGGCGCCGGCGGATACTAGCCCAGGGCAACGCCCTGGGTTTTGCAATCCAGTGACTGTCTTGCGCCCTGAAAGGGCGCAGGAATCCTCCGCCCTTTCAGGGCGGAACACGTTGCTTGGGCACGATACCCGGGGCGTTGCCCCGGGCTTGCATCCTCCGCGCCGTTGGCGCGACAACGTGTTGGGTTACCCCCACATTGAAAGTTGCATTGAAGCGATCGTGAGGTGAATTTGGCTTTTCCCACCGTCGCTAACCCACCGCGTCGACATCCGTCTTATAGAGGGAGCAAACACTGGCAACGCTGAGCCAGAAATTAGAACTTTGGAATTGCGAATAAGGAGAAACCATGAATTTGCAGAGGTTTAGGGGGAAATCGAAGATTCTTGCCGGCGCAATGATTCTTTTGCTCGGGATGGCCGGCTGGGGCGTGGCCCGCGCCAGCCAGAAGTTTTTTACAACCGGCGTACATATTTCCATGAAGCTGGCCGACCCGGCCGAAGGGCCCAGCAGAACCGGTTTCGCTCCCGTGGTGAAATCGGTATTGCCGGACGTCGTGAATATTTCCACGTCCAAGGTCGTCAAAGCCTCCAATCAAAATCAGTTCGATGTGCCGGATGGAATGCCTCCATTTTTCCAACAGTTTTTTGGACAACAGTTCGGCCCTAACTCCGAAAATCGCTCACCAAGGCAGCGCGATCAGCGCGAAGACAGCCTCGGCTCCGGCGTCATCGTGAGTCCTGACGGCTACATCTTGACGAACAACCACGTCGTCGACGGCGCCACCGAAGTTCGCGTCACGTTTGCCGACAAACGCCAATTGAAGGCCACGGTCGTGGGAACCGATCCCAAGACGGACATTGCCGTGTTGAAGGTCGAAGGAAGCGGATTCCCCGCCATTACCATCGGTGATTCCTCCAAGGTACAAGTGGGCGACTACGCTCTGGCCATCGGCGATCCGTTTGGCGTCGGGCAGACCGTCACCATGGGTATCATCAGCGCCTTGAACCGCGGAAATCTGGGTATCGAGGATTATGAGGATTTTATCCAGACCGATGCGCCGATTAACCCGGGCAATTCCGGCGGCGCGCTGGTGAACGATCGCGGCGAACTGGTCGGAATCAACACCGCGATCCTCTCGCACGGATCGGGCGGCAATGAAGGAATCGGATTTGCCATTCCCATCAATATGGCGCGCGGCGTAATGAGTCAAATTCTCGATCACGGCAAAGTCAACCGCGCGTACCTCGGCATCATGGTCCAGGACATTACACCGGGCATTTCCAAGGCGATGAACTTGAAAGATATGAAGGGCGTTCTCGTGGGCGACGTCAGCCCGTCCGGTCCGGCCCAGAGAAGCGGCGTCCAGAGAGGCGACTTGATTCTGGAAGTCAACGGAAAAACAATGGAAGACAGCCGCCAATTGCGGAACACCATTTCGATGATGGATCCCAACGCGACCGTGAACCTGAAACTCTTGCGGAACGGCAGTCCGACGGATGTAACCGTCAAGCTCGGCGAACTTCCAACCGACAAAGAACAGGCCAAGACCGAGGAAGGTTCTTCCGACAAGGAGCTCGACGGAGTGACCGTGGAGAATCTCGACGCGCAATCGGCGAGGCAGTTGGGATTGCCCGCGTCAACCACCGGAGTGGTCGTCACCGACATCAATCCTTCCAGCCCGCTCGCTTCCGCTGGCCTGCGGCGCGGCGACGTCATTCAGGAAGTGAACCATCAACCCGTAAAGAGCGTCGCACAATTCGAGGAAGCGATTCACAAGGCCGGCAACAATCCATTGCTCCTGGTGAACCGGAAAGGGTCAACACTCTTCCTCGCCGAGTAATCCGAACAACTGCTCAAGCCATCGATTCCCTCTCGATGGTGGGTCAAGTGGCGCAGGCTTCAGCCTGTGGGGTTTGGTCCTAGCAAGGACTAACCCCCACAGGCTCGAAGCCTGCGCCACAAAAACCGCTCCACCACAAAACTGTGCGAAGATACCGGGTCAGTCCACTTCATGCGCGCATACTCAATTCGGTTCCTCTACGCACTCATTCTGTTCCTCGCGGTGGTGTACGGTTACGACTTCGCCTCCGTGCGCCGCCGGATGAGCGCGCAAAAACCGGGCGATCCATTCGATGTTGTGACCTATCCCCACCTTCTCGCCATCCCGCAGAAGGGCAACAAAGTGGATTACGAGTTGGACGCGCAATCGCCCATGGAAACGGAATCCTGCGTTCACTCCCTGTTCCCTCACTACGGGTACACTCCCTGCTGGTATATCCTCCGAAGATCGAAGAGTCCCACTCAAATGATGATTGTTCTGCGCGCTCCAGGGTTTTAGTAGCACAGGTTTCAGCCTGTGCTACTAATATCCGATACAATTCTCTCGCTCTCTCCGGGATGTGTAGCAACACGTAAGGAGACCGTATGAATTGGTTTCTATGGGCATTGCTCTCCGCATTTTTCGCAGGCTTGACCGCAGTCCTTGCCAAGGTCGGCGTCCAGCAAATTGACTCGAACATGGCGACGGCGATCCGCACGGTGGTCATTTTGATTTTCGCGTGGGCGGTGGCGATGGCGACCAAGAACGGGCCGTTTTCCGCAATCGGCAAACGCACCTGGATTTTTCTGATTCTGTCGGGGATTGCCACCAGTTTGTCCTGGCTGTGCTATTTCCGCGCGCTGCAGTTGGGCGAGGCCTCGCAGGTCGCCCCGGTGGACAAACTCAGCGTCGTTGTGGCAATCGCGCTGGCCGCCATTTTCCTTCATGAACGAATGACTTGGCACCACTGGGTAGGAGGCGCGCTCATTTTTACCGGAGCCGTCGTGTTGGCCTACGTGTGAAGCGACGAGTTTAAGTCTTCCTCAAGCTCGAGAGAAAGGCCCCGGGTCTTAAGACCCGGGCTACAACATTTGCGCTAGCCAGGAAGATTGCTGTAGCCCGCCTCTTCAGAGGCGGGGCCTTTTGCCCGGAATCGAGCCTCGAAAAAAGATAATGGGACGCCATGACTGGCGCCCCATTATTCAACTGCATCGATCGCTTCCGATCAAGGCATCCTGAAAAACTCGGACGCTCAATCGACCGCTGTCGCCATCGGCATTGTCCCGGTGAAGTAAATGACCACATACGCTTTGATCGTGGCATTGGACTGCGGGATGCCGTAGACCTTAACAGGAGTCCCGGCGATGAGGTTCTGCGTAATTGTAGTTTGACCGCCGCTGCTCGTGATGTCGACAGCGCTGACCGTCACGATGCCGTTGGTTCGATCCACCTGGTACACGAGTGTCCCTGAACCCGAGGTCGTGCTCAGATTCACCGGCACATCCGTGGTACCGCCGGTCTCAGCCAACGTGAAAGTTCCGCTGGAGTAACCGGTGGCCGCCGTACCCTGGGGCACCGTAGTGGGCAGCAGCACCACCCACGGCACAGCCCAGGCATTCGCTTGTATAGGATCGTTCCATTTCGCATAGCTTACGCCCCAGGCAGGATACGCTCCCGCCGTGCCGCCGAAGTTCACCGTGCCATTCGTCGCGGTCTCGAAATCCGGGATTGCATTCGTGCCGCTATCGACGATGGTCGGAAAGGTGAAATTCCACCACTTGAATCCGTTGATCGCTGCGCCGCTCGTGGGATCGGTGCCATTCGGCGAGGCGCTGGAAATGTAGGGCAGTGCGAATATGTAGTTGTCAGAGGACGTGTTGAATTTCCGTGTATACGTGAAGTTGTTTCCATTTACGGCGGAGATGCCGCCGTCATACCTGGCGATTTCGATGTCAATCGTCTGCGCCAAAAGCGGAGACGCGAGAGGATCCACAACGCTGGCGTGGATTTTGAATCCGCGCACCAGGTCTTTGTTCGTCAGGAAAATCTTTCCCTGTCCGATGGGCGTGGAGTCCGCCACGGCATTCCACGGAGTCCGGAAGAAGAACTCGGTGTTGTCATCCACTTGCAGTGGGATGCCGATGCCGAGTTCGTTTTGCACGACGATAATGTCGGGAGTCGTGCCGGGGTTCGTAATGACGTGAAGCACGTGGCCTTCGGGGCTGAGCCAAACGCTGTTGAAGGTGTTGGCTGCCCAAATGCGCACGGCGACGAGCGACCCGTTGGATTGATACCGAGCCGCGACGCGAACGAATCGGCCCGCCAAGCCATTCGCCACGGTGGAAAAGTTCTTGATCGTGACAACCGTTTTTGCGTCCACGTCATAGAAGAGCGTCCCGTTCGTTGCGTCCGCCAAAATCGTGAGAGACGTGGTGGAGGCGATAGCCGTTTCCGGATTGGTTGGTGGCTCAACCGGATAATCCTTGGTGATGGTGATGGAGCTGTCATCCGAGGAAACGCCGGTCACGGTGCCGTACGTGTGTCGAAGGACCAGCCG
This sequence comes from Verrucomicrobiia bacterium, assembly GCA_035604385.1. Classification (GTDB taxonomy): domain Bacteria; phylum Acidobacteriota; class Terriglobia; order Acidiferrales; family UBA7541; genus Palsa-360. The sequence continues at coordinate 74,404 of DATNIO010000188.1, forward strand.
CGTAATGTCACGGATGGGGTGATGGCGCACGGGGCCTTTGTTGAAATTCACCGCCCAGATAGTTTGACCTCCTGAGGCCGGAGGAACATGCCCCACCAGGAACGCGGGATGAGAGAGGTCGAATTCCACGTCCACCGCACTCGTTTGATTCGCCGCCACAACGAGTGGGGGATCGAAATTTATATTGACCGGGACCGTCTTACTCCCCGCGCTGCCGGTCGCACCCTGGATTTGAATCTGGCCAGCCGGAATCGTCGCCCCGGGTGTGCCCGCAAAGCCGGTCTCCGGGTCTGCCGAAACTACCAATGTGACATCACCCTGATTCGCACTGACCGTGAGGATCGCTCCCGTGTACGTACCTGCTGGCACGGAAACAGTTCCCAGGAGTTCACCGAGTTGATCGAGTTGTACCAAGTTGATGGATGGCACGGAACTTCCGGCGGTGAAAACATTGACGGGACTTCCCCCACCTTGCGGGACAAGTGAAATGCTCAGGATCTTCACGCCGATGGTAGCCCAATCTTCCGTAGAGGCATCGCTGACCATCATGTTCACGCTGCCGTCTTGCGTTCCGCCTCCCCCCGGGCCCTGATCGGCGCTGGAGCTGGAACCGCATGCGACTGAAAATAGAGGCATCGCTGCCAACACTACCCCCATGAAAATACTTGATAATCTGGAATTCATTTTTCGTCTCCTGCGAAGACTCGATGGTCTCCACTCGTTTGAATAGACCGAAGCCAGATATCATTGCGGCGGGCCCCGAATACCGAGCAAAAATTCCGGCCAGCACCCTACAAAACACGGAAGCGGGATAAGAGTTGCGGTGGAGTGGGACGGAAGTGATGGTACGAACGTACTATCTAGAAAAATAAGGACGGCAGCCGCTTGTTTCGCCGGACTTTCTTCCTGTCCCTAGCGAGACGATGTGGACAGCTGTACTGGCGGGCTACTCGGAGTGCCGACAACTCAATATTTTGTCATTCCGAGCGAAGCGAGGAATCTCTCTTCGCGTTGCACCGATAAAAAGAAAGAGGGATTCCTCGCTTCGCTCGGAATGACAAAATAAATTTCTTTTTGCGCGGGCTGGAAAACAGCGGAAGGATAGTCTCTCAAAAACGAACTTAGGCCTTGGCGTCTTGCGATGCTTCAGCCCACTTCCCTTGCGCCTTGACGATCAGCTCGATCACTTCGCGAACCGCGCCCTCGCCGCCTGAACGCGTCGTAACAAAATGGGCGGCGCGCTTCACTTCCGGAACGGCGTTGGCGACCGCGACCGCGAGGCCCACGCGTTGCAGCACAGGAAGATCCGGGAGATCGTCCCCGACGTAGGCGACTTCCTGTGCGCTTGCACCCGTCGTCTGCATAATTTCTTCCAACGCTCCGAGTTTCGTGGCGCGGTGCTGATACACAAACTCGATTTCGCATTCCCTGGCGCGCTGCGTCACGGCGCTTGATTCCCTGCCGGTAATGATCCCGGTGCGCAGTCCCGCGGCGCGCGCGAGCTTCAATCCCGCCCCGTCATACGCGCTGAATCCTTTGATCTCACTGGCCGTTCCATCGCGGCGCGAGAGCAGCCAGATGTGGCCGTCGGTCAGCACGCCATCCACGTCCATCAGCAGCACCCGAATTTTTTTGGCCCGCGCGATCAGAGATCTTGAGCCAGTCTGCTTTTTTGCCATTGGAATTGATTTGCTAACTATCTTTATATGGTCCGCTTAACTCTCCGTGCCCTCGGTTTTCTCTGTGACCTCTGTGTTAAAGCTTTTCCGGCGTCACGGCAAAATCTTTAACACAGAGGACACCGAGAAAAGAGGAGAAAACCGATTCCGCTAAAACAGTTCCAGCGTCCAGAGATCGTGCAGATGGACCACGCCGAGCGGCTTCCTTCCGGAGTCCGCCACGACGACGGAAGTGATGTGCCGGTCTTCCATAATGCGCAGGGCGCTGCCGGCGAGTTCGGCCGGAGCGAGCGTTTGCGGCGTCTTGTTCATGCACTCGCCGACAACCAGGTCAATCGTGGCGGCCCCGCGCTGCTGCATCAATCGCCGCAAGTCGCCGTCGGTCAGGATTCCCGCCAAGCGGCCCTCGCTGTCCACCACGGTCGTCATGCCCAATCCTTTTTTGCTTATCTCGTAAATGACGTCCGGCATTTTCGCGGTGATGGGGACGCGCGGCATGGCGTCTCCCGAGTGCATCAGATTTTCGACGCGCAGAAGTTTCTTTCCCAGTCGCCCGCCGGGATGCAACGCGGCGAAATCGCCGGGGCTGAATCCTCGGCGGTCGAGCAGCGAAACGGCGAGCGCGTCACCCATGGCCATGGCCGCTGTCGTCGAAGCCGTCGGCGCCAGATTGAGCGAGCACGCTTCTTCCTTGACGCTGACGTCCAGCACGCCATCGCTCGCCGCCGCGATCGTGGACTTTGGATGGCCGGTGAGCGTGATCATGCGCAGCCCTAGCCGCTTGATCGTCTCCAGCAATGCCGCGATTTCCTCGGTTTCGCCGCCGTAGCTTACCGCCAGCACGACGTCCTCGCGCATCAGCATTCCCAGATCGCCGTGAACTGCCTCCGCCGGATGCAGAAAAACCGAAGGCGTGCCGGTGCTCGAAAACGTGGCCGCGATTTTCCGCCCGATCAAGCCCGATTTCCCCATGCCCACGACGACCACGCGGCCCTTGCAGGCGAGCAAGAGATCCACGGCCCGCTCGAAACTCGCGTCGAGCCTCTGAAGAAGCTCGGTGAGCGCCTCGGCCTCGATGCGCAGAACGCGTCTCGCCGTATCGAGGCTCCGGTCGGGGCTCCGGTCGGGGCTCACTGCACGCTCCAGCCGCGGACCAGCGCGGCAATTTGTTTGAGTTTTCCGAGCAGCGCGGGCAATTCCGCAAGCGGCAAAGCATTGGTTCCGTCCGAAAGGGCTTTCCCGGGATTTTCGTGCACTTCGAGAAAAATGCCGTCCACTCCCACGGCAACGCCCGCTCGCGCGAGCGGCTCGATGAACTCGGGCTGGCCGCCGCTGGACTTCCCCGCTCCGCCGGGGAGCTGCACCGAGTGCGTCACATCGAAGACCACAGGACATCCCGTCTTTCGCATGATCGGAAAAGAGCGCATATCGACGACAAGATTCTGGTAACCGAAGGAAGCGCCGCGTTCGGTGAGAAAAATGCGGTCGTTGCCGGTCTTCTCTACTTTCTCCACGGCGTTGGCCATTTCCCACGGCGAAAGGAATTGTCCCTTTTTCAAGTTCACCACGCGGCCCGTTTTTCCCGCGGCGACAAGCAAGTCCGTCTGCCGCGAAAGAAATGCGGGAATTTGCAGAACCTCCGCGACTTCCGCTGCGGGAGCCGCCTGAGACGCTTCATGAATGTCCGTCAGGATCGAAATCCCGAAACGCTCCTTGATTTTTTTCAGGATGCGCAGACCTTCCGCCAGTCCCGGCCCTCGATAAGATTGTTCCGAGGAACGATTGGCCTTGTCATAGGAAGCCTTGAAAACAAGAGGCACCTTGGCGTTAGCGGCGATCTCCGCCAGCCGCTCGGCCATCATGATCGCGTGGCCTTCGCTCTCAATGACGCACGGCCCGGCAATCAAGACCAGCGGCTGGTTGCCGCCGATGCGGACGCTTCCAATCGAAATTTCCCTCGCCATTTGCATTCAGAATTCTCTTTAAATCCCGGGCGGGTCATAGCGTATGCGGGAGAGCCAAGTTTTGCAACGGAAAGCCCGGGAACGCCAATCTCCCGATTGGCGTTCCCAGGCAACATCACCCGGCGATTCTTAGTCCTTTCAGATTAAATGGGCCATTTGAAGAGTTGGCGTGTACCCAGAAACTGGATGTGTGATACATTCCGCCACAAATGACGCATCCTTCCGATAGTTTATCGCGAAGGTCTTTTCTCAAAGCCACTCTGGCAGGAACTGCCATTTCCTTGTCGAAAGTTCCCGCAGTGACGGAAACAGACCAGAATTCTCAAAGGACAAACCCCGTGAGCGGCAGCCAAAGTGACGACCTCGCTAAACTGAGTATCCGCGAAGCAGCCGATCTGATCCGCAAGAAAAAAGTTTCGCCGGTGGACCTCACGAAAGCGTGCCTCGCGCGGATCGATCAAGCGAATCCCTCATTGAACGCCTTCATCACGATCACGAGAGAATCGGCATTACAACAAGCGGGTGTGGCTGAATCCGAAGTGATGCGGGGGAATTGGCGGGGACCTCTTCATGGCGTTCCGATTGCCCTGAAGGATTTGTTCGATACGGCCGGCGTGAGAACCACTGCCGCCAGCGGCGTATTTAAGGATCGCGTTCCAACGGAAGATGCCGAAGTAGTGCGCCGACTCAAAGCCGCCGGCGCGGTGCTCTTGGGCAAGACCAACATGCAGGAGTTCGCGTTCGGGGGCACCTCCATCGTCAGTTATTTCGGCGCCGTGCACAACCCCTGGGAACCAAGCCACATCGCAGGTGGCTCATCGGGCGGCTCGGCGGCGGCATTGGCTGCCGAACTCTGTTACGGAGCCCTTGGGTCGGACACGGCCGGCTCGGTAAGGCTTCCCGCATCCCATTGCGGCATCGTTGGCCTTAAACCCACGTACGGCTTGGTGAGCATCCGCGGCGTAGTCCCACTTTCCTGGTCGCTCGATCACGTTGGACCGATGGCTCGCACCGTGGCGGACACAGCTCTCTTGCTTCAAGTCATCGCCGGGTACGACGCGCAGGAAACCACGAGTGTAGAGATGAATGTCCCCGACTATTCAAAGACTCTCGGGACAAAGGTTTCCTCTCTGCGAATTGGCGCGCCCCGCGAATTCTTTTTCGCGGACCTCGATCCGGAAATTGAGGCCGCAATGAAGGAGGCCTTATCGGTATTGGGGAAACTCACAGCCGGGATTCGTGACGTCGCCCTGCCCGCGAACACAATGGAAACCTTAAGAGACGTCGTCAGGGCCGCTGAAGCTTATGCGTACCACCGCGAGTACGTCACCAAGACTCCGGAACTCTACCAGCCGCTGACGCTGAAACGGATACGCGCGGGCGCTGACGTGACAACTCCCGCGTACATCCAAGGGCGCCGCGACCTCGCTCAAGTCCGTCGAACGGCCGAAAAATGGTTTGACTCGGTGGACGCGCTGGTCACGCCGACGCTCCCTATTCCGCCAGCTGCGATTTCGGATCCGCGAGCAGATGATATTTTGCCGGCGGTCCGCAACACCTCGCCGTTCGACGTCAACGGCTGGCCCGCAATTTCCCTCCCCTGCGGTTTCACGAGCCAGGGCCTCCCGATGGGCTTGCAGATCATCGGCCCCAATGGAGGGGAACCCGTTATCTTTCAGCTCGCCCACGCCTACGAGCAAGCCACGGAGTGGCACAAGCGTCGTCCACAGTTGCCTTCGATCGCGACTTAGTGGCGCAGGCTTCAGCCTGTGGGGGTTCGTCCGTGCAAAGACTAAACCCCACAGGCTGAAGCCTGCGCCACTAAGACCGAAATCTAATTGGAAGGCGAAGGCTTCGCCGACATGGAAATCGCGGCTGGGCTTCCCGATGCCGCGCCACGGCCGCCATGCTGATGCGCGTGCGCCGCTCCCATAAACGCAAAGAAGAGCGGATGCGGCACAAGCGGCGTCGACTTGAATTCCGGATGGAACTGGCAGGCGAGAAACCAGGGATGGTTCGGGGCTTCGATGATTTCGACGTATTTGCCGTCGGGCGAGCGGCCGGTAATGCGGAAGCCCGCGTCGGTCAGTACTTTTTCGTAATCGCAATTAAATTCGTAACGGTGGCGGTGGCGCTCGCTGATGTCGGTGGTTCCGTAGGCGCGGAAGGCCGTGGAATCTTTCTCGATCTTGCAGGGCCACGCGCCGAGGCGCATCGTGCCGCCCATTTCGTCCACGCCCAGCAGTTCGCGCAGCTTGTAAATCACGCGATGCGGCGTTTGCGGATCGAACTCGGTGCTGTCCGCGCCGGCAAGGCCCACAACGTCGCGCGCGTATTCAATCGTCGCGCACTGCATCCCCAGGCAAATGCCGAAAAACGGAACCTTGTGCGTGCGGGCATATTCGATGGCGTAGATCATTCCTTGAATGCCGCGCTTGCCGAATCCGCCGGGGATCAGGATTCCGTCCGCGTGGCGCAAGCGCAGCGCCGCCGTCTCGCGCGAATCCAGCTCCTCGGCTTCGACCCACTCGATGATCGTGCGGTCCTTGTGCGCGAGCCCGCCGTGGATCAGCGCTTCGCGCAAACTTTTGTAAGCATCCTCGAGTTGCACGTACTTGCCGACCACGGCGATGCGCACTTCGCCCTGCGGCTTCCGTATGCGGTCCAGCAACTCGAACCACGCGCTCAGATCGCGTTCCCGCGCTTCGAGATGCAGCATCTGGAGAATCTGGTCATCGAGTCCTTCGTCCGCAAGCGCCACCGGCACGGCATAGATCGTGTCCATGTCCGGCATGGAAATCACGCGCGCTTCGGGCACGTTGCAGAACAGAGCGATTTTCTTTTTCAATTCCTGCGGCACGGTGCGGTCGCTGCGGCACAGCAGCAGATCAGGCTGAATTCCGATGGATAGCAATTCCTTCACCGAATGTTGCGTCGGCTTGGTTTTCAATTCTCCGGCGGTAGGAATAAAAGGAACGAGCGTCACGTGCACGTGAACGAAATTTTCCGGACCGAGCTCCAGGCGCATTTGCCGGACCGCTTCGAGAAACGGAAGCGATTCGATGTCTCCAACGGTCCCGCCGATCTCGATGATCACGACATCGGTATCAACCGCAATTTTGCGAAACGCAGCTTTGATCTCGTCGGTGACGTGCGGAATCACCTGCACGGTTTTGCCCAGATAATCCCCTCGCCGTTCCTTCGTGAGGATGGCTTCGTAGATTCTTCCGGTCGTCCAGTTGTTCTCGCGCGTAAGTTTGGCGTGCGTGAAGCGCTCGTAGTGGCCGAGATCAAGATCGGTTTCAGCGCCGTCGTCGGTGACGTACACTTCGCCGTGCTGATACGGGCTCATCGTGCCCGGATCCACGTTCAAGTAGGGATCGCATTTTTGGAGGGTAACTCGGAGACCACGGCTTTCGAGCAGGCAGCCAATCGACGCCGCTGCAACGCCCTTGCCCAGGGAGGATACAACACCACCGGTAACAAAAATATACTTCGGCCCCATCCGCTCAGTTCCTGCCACCTAAAAATTCGGGACGCGGAACTGGTTAAATCCTCCAGAAAGATGTTGGCGTACAACGCATTCTACGGGGGAAGGCACGCCGCTGTCAATGCGGCTGAGTTGGTGAGGGAATTCGGGGTCTGGACCAGGCATGTGCATACGACGCCTGCTTTGCCTTGGCCCAGAATTTACGCTAGCGCTTTTTGTCCGTCCAGTGTACTATTCAGCCAATATGCAGGCGAAGACCGTACGGCCCACGAATACTATTGCCCGCGGAGCGGTGAATACCTGCGTGTGGACGTTCTTGCTGTCAGTACAATTCGGTTCGGACCTAGAAATGTTGATGTGGGAAAAGAACGACGCCATTAACCATTTCAGGGCCCTAGTTGGCACCGCGACCTTTGGCCTGGCAACCAGTGTAGCGCTCGGGGCTACATATGTGGATCTCTCTGTGGTGACCGGAGCGGTAGAACTACCTGATCTGGACGCAACGCGGAAAAGAATACATTGGATTGCGGCACTTATCTTTTGTGTGGCCATCGCGTGCTTCAGCTTTTTTTTCGTTTACGTATACTCGAAGCGATTCGGCGTTCTCCGCCCGGCGCTCTCCGTGCTCTATGGGATGCTTACAGTTTTTGGCGCATTCCTTTCAAGGCGCGAATTAAAACGACTTTATTCTGATCTCGGTCTCGGCTAACAACCAAGCTTGTTCCCCTCAGCGTGCCGGCTTTGGGGGTACGATTGAACGCACATAAGTAACTCCTTACGCCTGGACATTCGAAAAACAAAACCGCCGGAAATGGCGCGAGCAGGTAATATCCCCGCGCCATCCCTCGGCGATTCGTTCATTCCTTGCTCGCCTTCGTCATCCCCAGGTTCGCCGCCAGCCTAATCGCGATCGTGGCCAAACAAGTCACGCATCACTTTGACGTCGTCGTCGCAAGCATGGTTCAGGCAAGGCAGCCTGAATCCCGCCTCGAGAGACTTGAGCAGCGAAAAGCTGTTGTAGTACCGGTTGCTTTGAATGCCTTCCTCCGAATCGCCGTTGGTCTCGACGGTGAGGACCACCTGGTTCTGATTCTGCGGCGGGAAGAGGCCAGTGGGCTGCGTGCTGATGCCGCTGTAGTCGTTCTCATCCCAAACGATCACGATGGCCGTACGGCCGTCGTGCCATACTGGTGAGTGCTTGATGGCCTTGACCAGCCGCTCGATTGTCGTGTCGCCCTGCAGGATCAAGCCGGGATTCAGGCCAACCTGCGTGCCGTTCGTAAGACCGGCGGTGCCGATTCCGGGATCGAAAGCGCAGAACGCGTCGCCATTGCCTCGCCCATGTTGATCGTTGCATTGGTTCGGCGCAATGAAAGCCAGGGACGGGACATCGCCTCTCGCCAGGTCGGCATACAAGCCGCGCGGGCCGTCGAAGCCGACGATGTTTTCCAAACTATTGCCGAACTCCGTTCCTTCCTGGACGTTCTTGAAATAGGCGAACGGATTGTGCTTCACGGCGTACGCCTGCACGACGTTGCTCGAAGTCAGCGGCGCGAGCAATGAAAAGTCCGTCAGGTTGCTGGCTGTGCCGTTGCTGAAGTTGACCAGGTCGGCCCCGGTGATCGGCAGGTTTTCCTGGTAGCTCTTCCAGCTCAAGCCGGCCCGCACGAGTTGGTCGCCGATCGTCTTGCCCTTTGTAAACGCCGCCGGCACCGACTTCACGCCGTCGATATCGGCGAGGTACGGAAACGTCGGCAGCGTCACTTCGTTCCAGTTGTCGACAGCCGGTGTCTCGGCGTCCTGACCTGTTCCGGCGATCGGGCAGACTTTGCCGGTTTCGATTGGGACGGGTGCCGGTGCAGGGGCAGCGCCATTATCGGCGTTGACGAGTCCGCTCGCCAGATTGGGAGTGCACGCCGCGTTGTGCCAATCAGGGGCATTGTCGCTGCGGACACCGAAATTCGAGCCGCCGACGATCTCCAGGTAGTTGGTCAAACTGGGATGTCCGACGGCAAAATAGTTGGTCGCGAGGTTGACTTTCTTGTTCGCGATCAAGCTATTCAAGTACGGCTCGTTCGGGTTGTTGATGACCTGCTGGTACCCGTGGTTCTCCATCATGATAATGAATACGTGATCCAGGTGAGGGATCCCTCTGGGAGCGTCGTCCCGGTCGGCAAACATCGGAGCCGACAACAGTGCGAATGCAAGCCCCATGGCTGCGGCTTTCTTCAACATGTCAATGACCTTTCCTTTTCGGGAAGCTGGGATTGCCGCCGCTCTGTGGACGGAGAGCGCTGGCGCGACCGGGCGATACTCTGGAATCCGGTTATTGTCGGCGGGTTACAGTTATGCAAAAATTTGGTAAACGTGGCCGCCCAAGGAAGCCCGGAACTTCCTGTTTGCTTCCTCTCGCGTCTCGCTCGGGGATGTTCAGCTTCGGCGGCATGGTTTAGAATCGTCTCGTAATTCCGCTGCGCTCATTCGTAATTCCGTGCCGCGGAATGGGTCCGCCAATTTCAGGGAAGTGCAAATTTCGCTTGACTTTAACGGGGGGCAACGGTCTATTGTCACATTCCGCTTTTCCGCAGGCGACACAATGATGCGAGGCCGCATCTATGCCTCGCGGGGAATGTGATTCTGTCCAGTTTCCTAAACGGCTTGCCACCAGGATGGTCGTAGGTGTGCGGATGCGGGGTTTCGGCGGCAGCGGGAAAACATAATCTCAGGGGCCAGAAACTCATCGGCATTTGTGAGACATTTTCTTACAGCAAAGAGAAGCGTTCGTTCGGATCGAGGCATCCGAGGTTTGCTCGATCGGAGGGGTTTGGGCTCTGCACGCTTGTCCTGGCGCAGGATGAAAAGCCCGCCAGGATAGGGGGATGGAAGTATCTTCTCCGGGAAAATCAGAGTCGTGCGGGCGGGGGGATTTCTAGTGTTTGAACCGAATTTCCACTTGGGGCGTGGCAGGGTGCGTTGGGAACGTGTTTTCTTTTTCATTACGCTGATCGCCGTGCCGGCGATCCTGAGTTCCTGCGGCAGTAGCGCCAGCACGGCTGTGGCGCCGTCCATCACGGCTTCGTGTGTGCCCACCCAGGGCACTGGCGCTGACGTGACCGTTCTTGGCACCGCGCAATGCACAGCCACCGTCCTAAACGCCAGTAGCACGCTTGTGAATTGGTCCGTGAGTGGAACTGGCAACGGCTCGATTGATAAAACTAGCGGGCTATACACCGCCCCAGCGACGGTGCCAAGCACCAACGTCGTAACGATCACCGCAACTTCCCAGGTGCAATCGACGCTGACCGCAACGGCGAGCCTGACCATCGTGGCCGCCACGGCGATTACTGCCGTCGTCTGCAACGATTCCACTGGAAGTTCCCCGTCGCCGTTGGTCGTTTCCTCCCTGAACTCGCTGTCCTGCACCGCTTTTGCTTCCGTGTCCTCCGGTACAACCGTCCCCGTCAACTGGAGCGTCGCGAACAAGAACAATCCCGGCTCGCTTTTGAATCTGGGGGGTATCTCGACTCTAGGCGTCTACACCGCGCCGCTGGTTCCACCCCCGGGGCAGATGGTCTCCATAACCGCCACGTCCAAGGCTCTCTCCACGGAAACGATGAGCGTGACGGCCACCGTGGTTTTTGGAAACGCGGTCCTCAGCGGGCCGTACGCTTTCTCCACGAGCGGAAGGTTGCCCACCCACGCGTTTTGGGCTCGCGTGGGAAGTCTCTCGGCAGGCGGCGGCTCCCTCATCGGTATCGAGGATACGAATCAGGGTGGTACGCCCAATACGGTCACCACGCAACGCAGCTTCACAGGATCTTATTCCATCGGTCCGGATGGACGCGGCACAATGCAATTCTGCGAGGGTACCAGCGCGGCCTGCCCGCAGGGTCCGCCCGCAACCGCTTATTTCAACATCGTGGTCATTTCCCCTCAGCATATCCAGATGATTGAATTCAGTAAACCGGTAACACCTCCTCCCACAACGGCGACTGCGGGTTCCGCGGCAATCATTGCGGGCGGTGAGATGATTGCTCAGGATCAGTCGGTATTTAGCGCGGGTGCCGGAAATCTATCCGGCACCTACTCGTTTAATTTCGCGGGGGTTTCGACAAGCGCGACGGAGGAATCCGTCCTGGGGGAATTTAATGCAAATGGGCATGGCACCATCAGCCAAGGAAGCCCCACAGAGCCCGGCGAGATGGACATAAATCCTACTCCGGTCAGTTTGCCTGCTCCCCTCGCCCTCACCACGTATTCGATTAGTTCGAACGGCCGGGGCACGGTGACACTAAACAATGGAACTGTGAACCTTACATTCAGTATTTATCCAGTCTCGGCCAGCCGGGCGAAATTCATTGAAATCGATACCGCCTCTTTGGCGACTCCAACGGTCCCCGCATCGATCTTGGTCGGCGATGCGTACATCCAGCAAACAAGCTCAACTTGCGGATGGGCGCTAAACGCGTTGAGCGGCCCGACCGTGTTTGAAACGTCGGGATTAAATAGTTTGGGAGGTTCCCCGGGAGTTGTGATCGGTGACATAGGCAACTTCACGGCCGACGGCACGACTGGCGCCGTCAGCGCCGCCTCGATTGACGAAAATAGCGGAGGCACGGTTTCCTCGACCGTGGGAACCCTCACTGGCAACTACACGGTGGATTCCTGCGGCAGGGGCACGCTGACGATTGGCGGCCATTCGTATGTTTTTTATATTATTTCGCCCTCCGACGCCGTGCTCCAGGAATCAACAACCGGCATCATCGCTCATGGTTTTATGCTTCCGTCCAACGGCGGACCGTTCGTGGACACTACTTTGACGGGCAATTACGGGTTCCGGCTTGGTGGAACGGACGCCGCTGGAACGACCGGGAATCGAGAAGACCTTCTCGGGCAAGTGACGAGCGCCGGTTTGGGAACTGGGCTGGCCGGCACGCTCGATCTCAATGACTTCGGCGCGACACAAACGCCCGTTGCGATCGCAAATGGAACGTATCTCGGTGCTCCGGCGGGAAGTCTTCGAGCGACAATGAATCTCCCCCTAAGTACAATATCGGGCGCTACGACGCGGAATTTGGTGCTGTACATGGTGAGTCCGAAACTGTTTTATGTTCTGGACACGGACCCAGCCCCGGCGGGCACCGCGGTCGGCGTGATCAACAATCAGTTCTAGGGAAAAACCTGCCCGTTCAGTTGGAATGAATAACAAATTCGGGCAGCGCGCACCGAGGACGGGATCGCGCGCGGTTTCTTGCCGAGCCTGGAACGCCGGAACAAGGCCGGTAAAATGCGAGAACGAGTCATGATTTCACATTTTGAGGATCAGGATTGAGACGGAAGCATATTTGTCGGGAATATCGAACAAGGAAGAGAGAGGCGCGGTGAAACGCCTTCTGTTGTTCATCCTGCTCACTTCCCTCTTCGGTCTGGCCTCGTGCGGCTCGACGCCGACGAGTACGGCGGTGACGTGCACGACCAACACTTCGACCTCTTCCACCACCACCTCGACATCCACATGCACCGACCCGGTAACGAACATCAGCGTCACGATTTCGCCCGCCACGGTTTCCGTAAACGTCGTGACAACCCAGCAGTTCCAAGACTTTATCCAGGGGGGCACGAATAACGTCACCATCTGGCAAGTGAATGGCACGACGGGAGGCAACGACACAATTGGCAAGATTGATTCCAACGGCCTATATCATGCCCCTGTGACGGTTCCCTCGCCTGCAATCGTGACGGTGGGTGCGGTTTCGTTTGAAGATCAAAAGGTCGCCGCCACTTCCGCGGTCACTATTGTTCCTGCCCCAGTCGTAACGATTACTTCCCCTTCCTCTCCCGTGACGGTAACTTCCGGCACCGCGAACACCGTGACATTCAGTGCGACGGAAACCGGCGGAGCGACCAGCACGATTCTTTGGTCCGTGGGGCCTATGGGCGGGCTCGGAGTTTTGGGTGGGAATGCGACGCTCGGCACGATCAGCGCAAGCGGCGTCTATAGCCCGCCGCTCACGCCGCCCATCGGTCAGACCGTCACGGTCACGGCGGCGGCGCAGGATTCTCCGACCTCCACCGCGAGCCTGGCCGTCACCATTTCCGGATATTCCACTTCATCCTTGCAGGGGCCGTTTGCTTTTTCCATGGCCGGAAACGTCGGATCGGCTCACTTTTTCAGGGCCGGCAGCTTTGTGGCGGATGGCGCGGGGAATCTGAGCAGCGTTTTGGAGGACACCGACACGACTTCGGGAGCGACCTCCACACCGATTTCGACGACCGGCTCCTATACCGTAGGTGCGGATGGCCGTGGAACGTTGCAATTCAACGACGGGCTTTTGCCCGCAAGTTTCGACTTCGTCCTCGTGAATGGCTCCCAACTTCAGATCATTGGTTTCGACGGCTCGGGAACCGCGTCGGGTCAGGCGAATGCGCAGAATGCTTCGGCCTTCTCCGGCACGCCAAACTCGGCCTTAAACGGAATCTACGTCTTTGATTTTGCCGGCGTGGATGGATTGAATGGGCTTTCGCAAATCGGTGAATTCAACGCGGATGGCGCGGGCAACGTTACGAGCGGGTCAATCGACATCAATGATGGCGGAGTCCCGAGCTCATTTCAAATCTTCGGAAACAAGACCGTATGCCCTTCTCCCCCCGCTTCCCTTTCCACCTATCTCGTTAGCTCGAACGGGCGCGGGACTTTGACTCTCACTACGTGCGCCGGCGGCCCGGCCTTGACGCTCAATTTCTACGTCGTCAACCGCGGGGCTGCGAAATTTGTCGGGACCGACACCGCGAAGCAGGTTGCGGGATTCACGTCCCAACAGTCTCCCAATGCCACGTTGGACGCGACCGCCCTCAACGGCAATTACGCATTCCTATTGGCGGGATCGGGACTGGGCGGCACGATCGCAACCGCTGGAAGTTTTTTTGCGGATGGCAGAGGCAACTTGACGAGCGGCGTGGTGGACGAAAATGTCGCGCCCGGCGCACCTGCTCTTGGCTTGCCGATCGTAGCCAACCTGGCGGGCGACAATTATACGGTCGCTTCGAATGGGCGGGGCACGGCGACATTCACAACTGCGGGCCGGACGTACACGTTTGTTTTTTATCTGGGGCCGGTGGGATCCAACACAACCGCCGTGTTTCAGGAAACCGATTCGGGGATTGCCAGCGATGGAAATTTCACCCTGCAGCAAAGCGGTCCGTTCACTCTGGCGTCCATCCAGGGCAATTACGCGATCGAGACCAGCGGCGTTTCCGCGGGGTCGTTACAAGTCAGCACGGGCCAAATCGGCGCCAATGGCGCAGGGGCCGTAACGTCAGGAAATATTGACACCAACACGGGAGGCACGCTTGCCTCAGGGCAAGCCGTCACGGGCGCCTACACTGCTCCCGCCGCCACTGGCCGCGCAACCCTCACGCTCAATTCCGGCACGCTGAATTATGCCGCGTACGTCGTGAGTCCTACTCAGGTCTACATTTTGGGAATCCTACCCGCGCAGCTCGCCGTCGGCGCGCTTCTCCGGCAATTCTAATAAGCAATCCCGGCAAGGCCGTCCTCAAGCAGAGTGCGATTTGCTCAACAGCTTTTCGACGCGCGCGACATCCTCCTGCACATCCACGCTGATCGAATCGTGTTGCGTTTCGGCGACTCGAATCTTGTATCCATTTTCCATCCAGCGAAGCTGTTCGAGCTGCTCGATGCGCTCGAGGTCTCCGAGCGGCAGCGTCGGAAAATCGAGCAGGGCGGCGCGCCGAAACGCGTACAGCCCGAGATGCTTCATATGCTGCGCGTGCACCGGGGCGTCGCGGTCGCGCACCCACGGGATGGGTGCTCGTGAAAAATAGAGCGCGTTGCCGTCGAAATCGAGAACGACCTTCACGATATTCGGGTCCATGATGTCGGCGGGCTTCGCGATGGGAACCATGAGCGTGGCCACCGAAACGCCATCCTCCGACTCCATGGCCTCGACGAGGGTGTCAATCGCTTCCGGCTCGACAAGCGGCTCGTCCCCTTGCACATTCACGAAATCTTCTTCTCCTGAACCAGAAAGGTGCACGGCCACTTCCGCCACTCGCTCGGTGCCGGAGCGGTGTTCCAAACGGGTCATGACCGCCTCGGCCCCAAATCCAGCCGCTGCTTTCAGGATGCGTTCGTCATCGGTAGCGATGATCACGCGGCTGATGCTCTTGGCCTGCCGCGTCCGCTCCCACACACGTTGGATCATGGGCTTTCCGGCGAGAGACACGAGGGGCTTGCCCGGCAAGCGGGTGGCGGAATAACGGGCGGGAATCACAGCGATGGCCATAAAGTTTTCTCTCCGCGCGCCGATTTACGAGATGGGCAGCGAAACTTAGAAATCCTATCACAGTGTTCGAACAAACCTGCACGCAGCCCGTAGCATGGCGATTAAGACTCGTGAATCGGCCCCAAAAGTAAATTAATTGTCAAAAGACAAGCGTGGGACTTGCGCGGACTCTCCCGGGTGGTAGAATAGTTTTATGGTTCGCTAGTCGGAACCGGCCGTAACCGCCCGGGCAACGTCGGCGAAGGCAGGCAATGCGGTGATGGCAGGACAAAAACGGGAATGTCTCCGCGGATTCGCCCTTGTTGTGTGCGCTCTGATTGCCGCAGCCGCGTTTAGTCAGACCCAAGGCCCCGTCAAGCCTCCGAAATTACCCCCCGAACCAATTATCAAACCAGGGCAAGGGATCAAAGTTGATGTAGACATGACCCTTGTGAACCTCACGGTCACGGATCCGTTGGACCGTCTCGTCACCGGGCTCGAAAAAGGACATTTTCGCGTATTTGAAGACGGCGTCGAGCAGGAAGTTCTCACCATGTCGAGCGAGGATGTGCCGGTTTCGATCGGCCTGGTTTTCGACATGAGCGGCAGCATGTCGGACAAGGTTGAAAAAGCGCGCGAGGCCGCCGTGCAATTCATGCGCACGGCGAATCCGCTGGACCAATTTTTCCTGGTAAGTTTCAACGATCGCGCCGAATTGACCAGCGGCTTCACCAGCAGCGTGGATGAACTGCAGAACCGCATGATGTTCACCGCCTCGCGAGGGCGCACCGCGCTCCTCGATGCCATCTATCTCGGGCTCAGCCAGATGAGGGGTGCACACAACGGCAAGCGGGCCTTGCTCATCATATCGGATGGAGGAGATAATCATAGTCGGTACAATGAGAACGATGTTAAGAACTATCTAAAAGAGGCCGACTGCCAGCTCTACGCAATTGGCATCTTCGATCCGATCGGCATACGTTCCAGGACGCCAGAAGAATTGGAAGGGCCCTCGCTGCTTTCTGAAATGACGGAAATGACCGGAGGCCGTGTCTTTCCCGTGGGAAATCTTGGCGAACTGCCCGACATTGCCGCGAAGATCGGAATGGAGCTCCGAAACCAATATGTCATCGGATATAAATCAAGCAACGCGCACAACAACGGCGCGTGGCGAAAGATCAAGGTCAAACTGCGGCCACCTAAGGGACTTCCCCCCCTCAACGTCTACGCAAAGACCGGCTACTACGCCCCGAACCAATAGCTGCGGCCGCGTTACCGTTTTTCTGATCACCTTTTTCCTCGCGGCTATGGGTGTGTTCTTTGCGGCGGGTGCGTTCGCGCAGCAACAGCAAGCGCCCATATCTCCTTCTCAACAACCTCCGCCGCCAAATGCTCCCCCGCAGGAAATGCCGCAGGGGACTTACAAAATCAAGTCGCAAGTCAACCTGGTCGTCCTGCATGTGTCCGTGCTCAACGACCGCAGCGTGTTTGTTCCCGGACTGATGGAAGATAGTTTCCGGGTGGTCGAAGATAAGGTCGAGCAAAAGCTTTCCGTCTTCAAGCAGGAAGACGTGCCGGTCAGTTTTGGCCTGGTTGTGGACAATAGCGGCAGCATGAGGGACAAGCGCCCGCAGGTGAATGCGGCGGCGCTCACATTTGTCAAGACCTCCAATCCGCAGGACGAAGGATTCGTCGTCAATTTCAACGACGACTACTATCTGGACACCGAGCACGATTTCACCAGCGATCTCGCGGAGATGAGAACGGCGCTGGAGCGAATTGATGCGCGCGGCAGCACGGCGCTCTACGACGCCGTCATCGGCTCTCTCGATCATCTGAAAAAAGGCACGCGCGACAAGAAAGTTCTCCTGGTTGTGACCGATGGTGAAGACAATGCCAGCCGGCACAGTCTGGAAAATGTGGTGGAGCAAGCGCAGCGGGCCGACACCGTGATTTATGCCGTGGGAGTCTTTAGCGACGACGACATCAAGCATAACCATCGCGCCATGAAGAAAGCGCGAGGCGCGCTGAGCGACCTGGCAAACGCCACCGGCGGCCTGGCCTTTTTTCCGGAAACCGCCGACGACACGGAATCGATCTGCACGCAAATTGCGCACGATATCCGCAACCAATACACGCTGGCCTACTATCCGACCAATGCGGCGCACGATGGATCTTTCCGCACCGTGTCTGTTCAGGTGACGCCGCCACGCGGCGCGGGAAAACTGACGGTGCGAACGCGCACCGGATACTACGCGTCCCGCGCGCCGTCCTCCGGCAATTAGGTTTTTGTAGCTCGCTTCTTCAGAGGCGAGGGGCCTCGCACGTCGGGAGCGAAAACCCCCGCGTCTGAAGACGCGGGCTACAGCAGCCCCTCATTACGTTGCTTTGAAGAAATTTTTCAATCGTTTGAAATCTGGTTCAGGAAACTTTTGCCGTGCGGAATCGCGCCGCCAAAATTGTCGGCGATCGTCTGGCCCATGTCGGCAAGCGTATCCCGGATGCCCAGGTTGACGCCGCGCTTCCCCGTCGGACTGTACGTGACAATAGGGACGTACTCGCGCGAGTGATCGGTCGTCGGCCACGCCGGATCGGGATCGCAGCCATGATCGGCGGTGATCATCAGCAAGTCTCGCGGCCCCAGTGCCTTCAGCAGCGGCGCAAGAAGCGCGTCGAATTCCTCGAGCGATTTAGCAAACCCCTCCACATCTTTGCGGTGCCCGTAAAGCATGTCGAAATCCACGAGATTGGCGAAGATGAGGCCGGCCTTCTGGTCCGCAAGCGTGGCATGCAATTTCTGCATGCCGTCCATGTTGCTTTTCGTCGTGACGTAACGGTCGACGCCGCGGCCGTTGTAGATATCGTGAATTTTGCCGATGCCGAAGATCGGAATTTTCCTCTCGACGAGCACGTCCATCAGCATGGGCCGTGGCGGCTCGACCGCGTAATCGTGGCGGCGCTCGGTGCGCCGAAAGTTTCCCGGCGCGCCCGTGAACGGCCGGGCGATCACGCGGCCCACTTTGTTCGGCCCGTCCAGCATTTTCCGGGCAATTTCGCACATTCGGTAGAGCTCGGCGATAGGGATCACGTCTTCGTGCGCCGCGATTTGAAAAACGCTGTCGCCTGAGGTGTAAACGATCGGGAAGCCCGTTCGAACGTGTTCCTCGCCTAGTTCTTTGATGATTTCGGTTCCTGAGGCGGGCTTGTTGCCGATCGTCTTGCGTCCGATGGCGCGTTCGAACTGATCGATCAATTCGCGCGGAAAACCGTGCTTATAAACCGGAAATGCCTGCGGCAGCCAGATGCCGGCCATCTCCCAGTGCCCCGTCGTCGTGTCCTTGCCCGGTGAATGGGTGGCGCCTTTGCCATAGCAGCCCTCAGGACGCGCCGAAGGTGTCAGGTGGGCGAGCGGGGCTATATTCGCAAGTCCGAGGCGTATAAGGTTCGGCAACGCCAGCGGGCGGGATTTAGCGATGTGGCCGAGCGTGTCGCGGCCCACGTCGTCGTAATCCGCTGCGTCGGGAAGCGCGCCGATCCCCACGCTATCCAGCACAATCCAAATGATTCGTTCGAACGATGACATGGCTCCCCTCAGGCGGGAGAGTATACGACGCACTTCACGCCGGACAAAACTGGTGTGCCCGAGGCGTCCGGTTTGCAGTGGGGTGTAAAATGTCTGTGATTGTACTTTGCGGCCAGCTACGTCGCGGGTGCGCGGAGGCGGAGATGAGAAATCGCCTGTGGTTATTGGGACCCGTCGTCTTGGCGCTATTTGGCATCTCCGTTATTTGGAGCCAGCGCATTGCAAAGGCCGGACAGAATCCTCCAACTGGCCAAAGCCGGCCATACAAGTCGCCTTGGAACAAGGTAGACGAGCAAGCCAAGCTGGAAAATCCGAGCGACGGAAATTCGGTTCTCGCGCTGGTGGACGACATCCTCGACTTTCCGCATTCCTTTGGCGAGATTCCCCCGATCATGCGGGAGATCGTGGAGCAGCGCGTGGTGCAGGCCGAAATCAATTACAAACTCGGCAGGAATCCGGGGATACCAGAGAAGAGCGTTGTGCAAATCTTGAATACGCTCGCGGACAAGTTAGAGCTGCCAGACTACGCACGGGTTTCGGTGCATCAGGTGGAGGTTATTCGCTTCGGCATGGAATTGTCTATGCCCGCCTTTATGGGACCCGCGTCATCCCAGAACGAGGATACGGGGGGCAATTCCAGCGCTGCCGACCTTTCCCCCGCGCAGGCCACTCATGTTCTGCTTGTCCTGATCGATCAAAAAATGATCAATCCCGACTACCAACTTTCACTCGACGAGTGGGAGAAGACGAAGTATCAACCGGCGATGGACAGGATGATCAAATACAAGGAGCTGAGAGATTCCGGTCAATTAAATAAGTTGGCGACCCATGCGGAAGTGCGCGCCTTCACGTTGGACCACGACTTGCGAACTCAGGTTTATAAAGCGGTATCGCGGATGAGCCTTACCGATGCGCTGGACCTGGTCAATCAGGCCTTCGGTGTGGCCGGGATCGGCAGGTAAAGCTACGCTGCCTTTTCCAGCACCATCAAGGCCGTCGCCGTGTTGGAGATGGCCACGTAGTAGTTGCTGTGAATCTTCTTCACTTTGTCTCCGAGAGCGCCGCGCATCGTCAGCCAGAGAATGAATTCGGCGCCCTGGGCGCCCGAGAGACGCACAAGCTCGGGGATCGAGTAGCGGGCCAGAGCTTCCGGATCGTTGACGATCTTTTCCATGCACAGCAGGTCGAATTCCTTGTTGATGAAGCCAGCGCGCTCTCCATCGAGCTGATGAGACAGTCCGCCTGTGCCCATCACCAACACGTTGATGTCCTTCGGGTACGATTCGATGGCGCGGCCTATCGCCTGCCCGAATTTGAAGCAGCGCATGGGAGTCGGCAGCGGATGCTGCACCGTGTTGATGCAGACCGGGATCGTTTTCACGCCGGAATAGGAATTATTGGGCCAGAACAACGACATGGGTACGGTAAAACCGTGATCTACCAGCATCTCCTGGCATGAAGCCACGTCGAACTCGTCCTCGACGACGGATTCGATGATGTGCCAGGAAAGATCCGGGTCGCCTTTGAATGGCGGAATCGTGGGGATGCCCCAACCTTCGTCTGCGTTGCGGTACTCCGCCGCAGCGCCAATCGAAAATGTGGGCATGTTGTTGAGGAAGAAATTCAGGCCGTGGTCGTTGTAGATGACAATGGCCACGTCCGGCTTCACTTTTTGGACCCATTCCCGCGCTGGGGGATAGCCTGCAAAAAAAGGTTTCCAGTACGGGTCGTTGACCAGTTGCGCTTCCCTGGGAACCGCATTCCCGATCGACGGGATGTGAGACGTCGTGAGTCCGCCAATGATGCGCGCCATGTGCTAATCCCCCTGTGCTCTTACCATTTTTTTGAATTCATCCACGGACATGCCGGTCTGCTGAGCGCCCACATCCTGCACGGAAAGGCCGAAAATTCCCGCGAATTTCGCGAGATAGTAAATGCAGCCGCCCGCGTGGATCAACGCCAGGACGTTGCGCGCCTTGATGGCCGCGCGCTGCTCGTCGTTGAGACCATATTTCGTGCAGTACGCGTCTTCGTCCTTCACGAACTCGTCGCGGTTCTCTTTGCTGTTGAACGAGTAGCACATTTTGTTCAGCGCATAGCCCTTCATGGCCGCTTTGCCGTCGAACATGTACGTGCCCGGAATGTGGACATCGGGGTGCGTTGCGTGAGTCATGGCAAGGCTCCTGTGGCCGAGAGCAGTATCGGCGCGCCAAGTCGCTATTTAGACAGACCTGGTGAATTGCCACAGTGAGTCCGGTCACGCTATCGCGTGATGAATGTCACACAGACGATTTGGCAGTTCCTGTAGAGGCCGCCTTCAGGCGGGCACGGCGTTGGTTCAAGCAAATGCTCGTCCGCCGCGGCGGACGAGCGCTACAAAACCAGTCACATGAGACGGTAAGCCGAAACGAGGTCAGAGGTTGTGCCGTAGGGATCGGCCTTTTGGTCGGCTTCGTCCATTGGAATTCGCGCCGTCCAGAGGCGGACGAAAAGGCCCTGGCTGGTTAATGTGTCCGTGCAGGTTGGATTTACGTAGAGCAGGTCCACTAGGCCCGAGCCGGAGGCTGCCACGGCTGCGAGATTTTCCGCCATCTGAGCGACCAGCGAGCAGGAGAACGGATTGTACAAGTAGACGAGCAGCGGGGTTCGCGGCCAGCGGAATTTCGCCGCATCCTCGTGGATCACGCGAATCTTTGACTTTGGTTTTGCGACGCGGGACCATCGCGCGACGTTTCGTTGCGCGATGCGTGACAATTCCTCGCTGACCTCCACGCCAATGACTTTCCAAAATGGAAGTCCCGCAGCAAGCAGGAGCGCACGTCCCTTGCCTGCTCCAACATCGACGAAGCTGTACGCTTCGATTCTTCCTGACACTGCGGGCAAAGTTTCGCGCCAACGCCGGCACGCTTCGTGAAACACGGATGGGGCAATCGCCGAATAGCCGTGGTTTAGCGCGTCATTCGCCCGGCCCTTGACAAGATCTTCCGGGCCGAGATAGCCGCTCGTGTCCGTTCCATATTTCCTGTCGAATGGGTGAAGGACGCCTCGATTGGGAGCCGTTTTTGAAGCTGACGCCACGATAGTTTGAACCTCGCAGTTTCTTGCTAATTCTCAGAGTAGCGCAAGACTGGATCGCGGGGGACTATGAACTGGGGAATGTGCAGAGAGACGTTCAGAGAACGCGGCTATACGTCTGGGCTTCATTTTCCGAGCGTGTAAATGTTCGGGCGCCGACTAGATCGGTCAACTCACGACTTATTCTCGTGTTGCGACTTGTCGAGAAGAAACTGCACGAGCAATTTGCTCACTTCCTCCGGCTGCTCTTGCTGTACCCAGTGTCCGGCGCCCTCCAACAGATGCACCCCCGACATTCGAGTGCAGCCCGTCTTCTGCATTTTCTCGAAGTCTCCTGGGGTTTGAAAGACGGCCCAGTCGCTCTTCCCGCTGACAAAAAGCGAGGGGACATCAATCGAACGGCCGGAGAACAGTTGCAATTCCGCAGGATCCTTAACGGACCATCGGACGCGATAGCCATTCAGTCCGCCCTGGAACCCCGTTCTTCCAAACTCCGAGCTATAGACCTTGAGTTCATTTTCGGGCAGCCACTTACACGCGGCGATCGCGGTCGCCGATGGCATTTCGGGGGCGACGGTCTCCGCCATATTCTTATTCAGGTCCATCACGTAGTACCGGGGCAGCTTGGCCCACTCGCTGGCGGTTCTCGCTTTGAGCGGGAAGGGAGCGTTCTGTTTCCAGTCCGCGCTCTTCATGTGATAGTAGGCGCGCAAAAAGGCATGAACGCCCTGCAGCGGGTGCCAGATGTCTTCATTGGCTGGGCGCGTCGAGTAATATTTCTGGTAGTACTTCCGCGGAGGGTTCAGCGCGGCCAGTTCCTCATCGATAGGGTCTACGGGCACGGCCTTTGCGGCGTCCACTTGCGGCATCTCTGAAGTATTGAACGGCAGCGTCGGTGGGCCTGCAAATGGCGAACTCATCATCACTACGGAACGAAATACATCCGGTCGCACGAGGGAAGCCCAGGAGGCAATCGGTGAGCCCTGGTCGTGTCCGATCACGGCGGCCACGGAGCGGTAGCCGAACGCCAAAACTAGCGCCAGGATGTCTTTGACTTGATTGAGCGTATTGAAGGGGCCGATGTCATCGTCATAGCCGACGTTCCAGCCCGAAGTTCGCCCGTAGGCCCTCCGGTCTGGCGCAATCACATGAAACCCTGCCGAGGCAATGGGCAGCATTACTTTTCGCCAGCTGTACGCGAGCTCGGGGAATCCGTGAAGGAGCACTACACAGGGGCGATCCTTCGACTCGAAGCCTGCTTCGAGCACATGCATCTGGAGACCGTTGATGTTATTGACGAATCGAGAGCGAATGCCTGGGGGGAGAAGGGCGGGATTGTAGGACACCTCAGTCGCACTCGCAATAGGGGCGCGTTGAGGAGCATCGGCCGAGCATGCCTTTGTAACCAATGCGGCAGGCGTAAGAACGGCCGCGAGGCTTTGGATCAGTCGGCGGCGTGTAAACACGCTGCCGCCAAGCAACGCGAATAGATCATTTGTGGGCTCTCGCAAATCTCCCTCACTTTCTTTTGCGCCGGATAATGCACGCAGTCTAGCGCGGAGGGTTATCGGTTGCAATCTGTCTGGAACTCTCTTGCGACGATGCTCTTCCCTTTCTAAATAGCGATCCGTATTGGCGATGTTTTTACCGAGGGGGGTATAGTCGATTGTAGATACTGCGCGCGCTCCCAAGGGAGGATGCCCGTTCCGTCCCGAAATGCACGGGACGGAACGGGCGCTACAAAACCGTCCTGCCTTGCTGTTGATGGGTTTTGTAGAGGCCGCCCGTTTTTGGGGCGGGCAGCCGTTTGGTCCCTCCAGAATTAAACTGAGTCAGTATTTAGCGGGAAGGGTCAATTGCCCTGCTTCATGCGGCGACGTATAATCGTCAGTTTAGATGTGCGTCGCCGAAGGCGCTGAGGAGGGGGCTGCGTGGCTGCAAGAGAACATTCCGATGCAGAGCCGTTGGCGACGAGCTCCGTTGCGGAAGCTGCCGAGCAAGAGGCGATCCATGTGCTCGGAGCGCGCGTTCACAACCTCAAGAACATCAGCTTCGACATTCCGCATAACGCCATCACCGTCGTGACCGGGGTTTCGGGATCTGGCAAATCGAGTCTTGCGTTTGACACGATTTACGCCGAGGGGCAGCGGCGGTACATCGAATCGCTTTCGGCGTATGCGCGGCAGTTCCTCGAGCGCATTGAGAAACCCGATGTGGATGAGATTACCGGAATCGCGCCCGCCATCGCGATCAAGCAGAAAAATTCGACGCGGAATCCGCGCTCGACCGTGGCGACGGCTACCGAAATTTACGATTATCTGCGCCTGCTCTACGCGCGCGCGGGCCGCACGTTTTGCACGAAGTGCGGCAGCGAAGTGCGCAAGGATTCGATGGACGAAATCGCCGCGTGCGTTCTTGCTTTGCAGCAAGGGCGCCGATTTTACGTGTTGTACACGCTCGATCTTGCGGCAGCTTCTCCACAGGGCGCGCCTGCGCCCGCTTCTCCGCCGCGGCGAAATGCCGCGAAAAAAGCGGGAAAACCGTCTCCCGAAACGATCCGGCTGGCGCTGGCCGGTTTGCAGCGCCGAGGATTTCAAAGGCTCTATCAAGCGGGACGGGTGCACGAATTCTCTTCTCCTGAAACGCTGCTCGACATCGATTTTTCGCAGCCCGTGTATGTCGTTGTCGACCGGCTCGTGATCGGGCCGGACATGCGCTCGCGGCTTGTCGACTCGGTCGAGATTTGCTACCGCGAAGGACGCGGCGAGGCCATCCTCGAATTTGTGCTGGAGGCGGCTGGCGGGCCCGCGGAGCGGATGGTGTTCAACGAGCGGTTCGAGTGCAAGACGTGCGGCGCGGTGTATCAGGAGCCGGAGCCGCGATTATTTTCGTTCAACAATCCGTATGGCGCGTGTCCGCGCTGCCAGGGATTTGGAAATACCGTCGATTTCGATATCAATCTTGTGATTCCCGATCGGGGGAAATCTCTCAACGAAGGGGCGATACAACCGTGGACCAAGCCGCGCTATCGCGCCGTGGTTCTGGAACTGAAAAAATTCGCGCGCGCCAACCACATCCCCATGGATGTTCCCTTCCGGCATCTGACCGCCGCGCAGCAAAACCAAATCATTGAAGGCGACCCCAAATCCGACTATGTGGGCGTGAACGGTTTCTTTCAGTGGCTCGAGCGGAAGAAATACAAGCTTCACGTGCGTGTGTTCCTGAGCCGCTACCGCGGCTATGCGCTCTGCCCTGATTGCAATGGATCGCGACTCCGCGCCGAGGCGCGCGCGGTGCGCGTGTCGGGAAAAGCCATCACCGAAGTCTGCGCCATGACAGTGGCCCAGGCGCGGCGTTTCATGGACAGTCTGGAATTGAGCGCGGAGCAGGCAGCGATCGCCGACAAAATCTTGGAAGAAATTCGTCAGCGGCTTCTTTTCCTTGACGAGGTGGGACTGGATTATTTGTCGCTCGACCGGCTCTCCTCGACGCTTTCCGGCGGCGAAGCGCAGCGCATTCAACTGGCAACCTCGCTCGGGTCGCATCTCGTCGGCGCGCTCTATGTGCTCGACGAGCCCTCCATCGGTCTGCATCCGCGCGATACGCACCGCTTGATCGACATCCTGAAGCACCTGCGCGACCTGGGCAATACGATCCTCGTGGTCGAGCACGATCCGGACATGATTGCTGCGGCCGACTATGTGATCGATTTGGGGCCGGGCGCGGGGGAACATGGCGGGAGCCTGCTCTTTGCCGGGCCGCGCAGCGAACTTTTGCAGAGCCGCGAATCCCTGACGGCGCGCTACCTCAACGGCGAATTGCGCATTCCTGTCCCAACGCTGCGGCACAAACCGAGCGGCCGGTTTCTGCGAATCCACGGAGCGCGCGCGCACAATCTTCAGAACATCGATCTGATGATTCCTCTCCACATGCTGGTCGCGATCACGGGCGTATCGGGATCGGGAAAATCCACGCTCGTGCACGACGTGATTTATAAAGCGATCGAAGCGAAACGAACCGGCGGAAAGTTTCAGGAATTGTGCGACCGGATCGAAGGAGACCATCAGCTGCAAAGCGTCGTGCTCGTCGACCAGTCTCCGATCGGACGTACGCCGCGATCGAATCCGTCCACGTATCTCAAGGCGTTTGACGCGATCCGCGAGGCGTTTGCTTCCACTCCGGAAGCGAAAAAGCGGGGCTACACGGCCGGGCATTTTTCCTTCAACATTCCCGGAGGGCGCTGCGAAGCTTGCCAGGGAGAAGGCATCGTCACCGTGGAGATGCAGTTCCTTGCGGACGTCGAGCTGATTTGCGAGGAGTGCCGCGGGACGCGGTTCAAGAGCGGCGTCCTCGAAGTGCGCTACCGCGAAAAGAACGTGCACGAAGTGCTGCAACTGACGGTGCGCGAGGCGCTAGTCTTTTTCGCTGGAGTGCCGAAAATCACTTCGAAGCTGAGAATTTTGGACGAAGTGGGGCTCGGCTATTTGCGGCTGGGGCAGTCCGCGACGACGCTCTCCGGCGGCGAGGCGCAACGCCTGAAGCTCGCCGCGCATCTCACCACGCAGGCAAACGAGGGGGTCTTGTATATTTTCGACGAACCCACGACCGGCCTGCACTTCGACGACATACAGAAATTGCTGACGGCGTTCCGCAAGCTGATCGACGGGGGCGCGTCGATTCTGGTCATCGAGCACAATCTGGACATCATCAAATCGTCGGATTGGATTATCGACCTCGGGCCGGAAGGCGGGGTGCAGGGCGGAAAGATCGTCGCTACCGGAACGCCCGAGCAAGTCGCGCGCAATTCGCATTCGTCTACAGGCAAATTTCTTTCGCGCGTCCTTGCAAATAATCACGCAAATCACAATCATGGCGCGCCGTCTGCCGTCGCGCGCAACAAGTGATGCGAATGTATTGCGGGAACGATTTCGCGGCGCGATGGTTCCGAGTTGGATTGGCATCCGCATGGATCGCCGTAACAGGAATTTCACTGGCCGCGCAGTCCCAGCGGAAAACTCCCGCGAAACCGCAGGCAACCTCCGCGCCTCAAGAAAAGGAAGACCCGCTCGCGCCTTTGCTGCAGCAGGCAAATGAGGCCATCGACAAGATGGATTTCGCCGCGGCGCTCGATCCGCTTCAGAAATACATTGCGCAGCGTCCGGACGAGGCCTACCCGCATTTCCAGCTGGGATTTGCCTATGTGGGATTGAAGCGCACCGAAGATGCGAAGAGCGAATTCTCGCGCGCGATTGCGCTCGACCCCAAGATGGCGGCGGCACACTTGAATCTCGGCCTGGTACTGATGGATACAGATCCCGCCGCGGCGGCGGAAGGGTTTCGCCATGCGGCCGAGTTGCAGCCCACGGAAAGCCGGCCGCGCTTCCTCGCCGGTTTCTCTCTGGAACATGCCGGCAAATTTCCGGAGGCCATCGAGCAATATCGCGCCGCGCTTGCTCTTTCGCCAAAGGATTATGAAGCTCACTTCGCACTGGGCCGCGTTCTGCTTCGATCCAATGACGCGGCCGGCGCGGAAGAGCAATTCCGCGCGGCCATCGCATCGCGGAGCGACGCGGCCCCGGCACAACTGGGGCTTGCGAGCGCTCTTTTGGCGCAAAAAAAGTATGAGGCGGCGGCCAATTCCCTCGCGGAATATTTGAAGCTCAACCCGGGAGACAGGTCCGCGCATTTTGACCGGGCTTCGGCGCTCCTGAATCTCAGCCGGTTCGATGAAGCACTTGCCGAGCTTGACCTGTCCGACGCGGGCGCCGCGCCTCCCGCCGATGCGCTGAAAATGCGCGGCGAAATCTACATGCAGCAGAAAAAGTGGAAAGAGGCGGGAGACGCGCTGAAGCAGGCGATTTCGTTGTCGCCCAAAGATTCGGAGCTGGCCGAGTGGATGGGCCACGTGGACATCGAGTTGCACGATTATCCGAGCGCCGTCCGCGTCTTGGAACAGGTGTACGCGCAGAATGCACAAGACGTGGACGCGCTTCGCGATCTCGCCGACGCATTTTATCTGAATGAAAACTACGCACAGGCGCTCGAGACGATGGACCGTCTTGCCAAACTGGAAACTCCGAAGCCCGGATCGTGGTTTGTTCGCGCAATCTGCTAC
>DATNIO010000189.1:0-16855 GCA_035604385.1 Verrucomicrobiia bacterium
AGGGATGGCGGCCTCGCACGTCGAAATCGTGCCACCTGTTGCCAGAGGATATTTTGGTGGTTCCATCGTCGCGTAATGCAGGCTGAGCATCGCATGTTCGGGCTGAAACATTTCCACGCCTTCGAGGAATTCTTCGCCCCATAGTTCGCGCGGGGCCATGTTCACCAGATTCTTGATATGAATGGTCGACACCACCCCTTTTTCGGCGCGGTAGGTGCTGCCGTCCATGCAGCTCACGCCCGCGCACTTGTTATTTTCGATCATCAGTTGCGTGACGGGCTTGTTGGTAAGGACCACTCCGTTGTGATCCTCGATAAAGCGCCCAAGCGCGACGCTCAGCGTGCCCGAGCCGCCCTTGGGAATCACTCGCCCGCTGATCTGCTGCACCACCAGTGCGAAAGCCTGGGCGCCCGTGCCCGGATCTCCGCCCGGGACCGAGCCAAAGTGGCCGCAGACGAGATTGGCCCTGCGCATATAGTCGCTTTCGTACAATTCGCAGACAAGGTCATAGCCTGACATCGCCATGCGGCGCTGCCAGACTCCTGCCTTGGGAATCTTGGGTGCGCTGCCGGCGGCTGCTCCTCCCTGGCTCGCACTCGTTGCCGCGGTGTACGTTTTGAATTCGGCCACCATCCGCCGAAAAGTTTCCGCGTCTTTTTTGGAGACGCGCGCGATCGTCTCACACGTACGATCCAGGTCGCGCCAAATCGTGATGGACGCGCCATCCAGAAAAGGAATGTGCATGACGGGATCGGGATCAATGTACTCGCCGTACCCATAATCGCGGAGATTGAGTTCATTGTTTCGAATCACCGGATTGTTGGAGATTCCCGCGTGCACGGTCGAGCACAAATCCTCCTTGAATCCAGGCAGACAAACTTCGGCCGTCTTCGTGCCGCCGCCAATCGTTGGACGGCCCTCCAGCACGAGAACCTTGTACCCACCTTTGGACAGATAGGCCGCGCAGATCAGGCTGTTGTGTCCAGCGCCCGCAAAGACAAAATCAAAACGGTCGCCTGGAGCCGCCGCGTGCTGTGCCATCGAACGAAACGGCGCCAGCGCCAGCGGCGCTAGTGCCGCACCTTTCACAAATCCACGCCTGGTGATCTCGCTCATGTGGCTCTCCTTGCGTGCTCCGTGCTCAAAATCCTTCAGTTCTTTAAGTGGCGCGACGAGCGTTGACTCGCCGGCTGACTCGTTCCTTGATTCGCTTTGTAGGGCCGGGCTTCAGCCCGGCTGTAACGATTCACTTTTAAATCGGCTTTAGCCGCTGAAGCTGAGCCTGGTTGCAACGCGTCGCACTGTCTTTAACCAATCTTGGGTTCCTTTACCCTATCCCTGTCCACGCAAAACGCTCGCGACCGTGGAGAGGAATTATACGTCCATCCGAGAGGTTCGGCGAACTGCGTCAGCACGACGCATCGGCGAGCTTGCGTATCTACATTGTTGACACATCCCGCCAAATCAGCCATACTGTAGATACAAAGTATCTACATTGGAGGCGAGCTGTGCGAGCGACGGTGAAAAAATGGGGCAACAGCGCGGCGGTGCGGATTCCGGCTTCGGTGATGCAGGCGACACGCCTCTACCTGGATGAGGTGGTAGACGTGCGCGAAGAGGCCGGCCGGATCGTGATCGAACCGGTCCGGCAAAAAACGTACGACCTGGAAACGCTGTTGAAGGGGATCACGCCCACAAATCAGCACGAAGCTGTCGATTTCGGCCCGGCGATGGGCAAAGAGGCCTGGTGATTGCGCGATATGTGCCAGCGGCCGGAGACATCGTGTGGCTGAACTTCACGCCGCAGGCAGGCCACGAACAGGCGGGACATCGGCCAGCCCTGGTGGTAAGCCCGGCTGCTTACAATGACAAGGCAAGCCTGATGATCTGCTGCCCAATGACGACGCAGATCAAGAACTACCCGTTCGAGGTCTTTGTTGCGGGTGCCCCACCAAGTGTTGTCCTCGCCGATCAGGTAAAGAGCCTGGACTGGCGCGTCCGAAAAGCCAAGCGCAAAGGCGCCGTATCCGCCGAAGAACTGGCCGAAGTGCGCGCGAAAATTATGGCACTCATCGGCTAGTTTCTCTACCCTTCCGTGATCGATAAGATTGGCTCGAAAATTACACCAAATTCGGTTCCCAGACATGATTAAATGTAGATCATGATTAGATATCGCCTCGATGAACTGGGCTACTTTCAGTTCGAATGGCTAATTCAATCGCTCCTGAAGGCAAGGATCGGACCTGGAATAGAATCATGGGGTGGTCGTGGCGACCATGGGCGAGATGCTTACTGTCCGGGTTCTCTCAAATTTCCCGATCGCTCGATAGAGACGCCAGGCCCATTCATCTTTCAAGTGAAGTTCGTTGAGAATGCGAATGCCGCAGGCGCGTCGCCAGCGAAGGCCCTCTTATCGTCCGTGCAAGTGGAAAGTAAACGGATCAAGGACCGCATCGGTAAGAGGGTCTGGACTAATCCCGCACATTTTATCCTAGTCACAAACGCACCCGTACACCCAACCCTTCGTAAAAAGCTACAAACTCAACTTAAGGGAATATTGCCGCGGGCAGGAGTACACGTCTTGGCCGGTACCGACGTGTGTGACTACCTCGACGACGAGCCCAATTTGCGTCGCTCGTTCCCACAGCTCCTGGGGCTGCGCGATCTCTCGGACCTCATAAAGGACGCGCTCAGTCATGAATCACTCGAGAGGAGTCGGAGTGCTATTGAATCGGCCAGGCAGGTAGCACCCGTCTTTGTTCCTACTCAAACTTATCAAAAAGCTTGGAAAGTGCTCGGAGAACACCACTTTGTTGTTCTCGAGGGACCACCAGAGATGGGCAAGAGCGCAATCGCATGGATCATTGCCCTGGCCCAGGTGTCAGTGGGGTGGCAGGCGATTTATTGTTCGGACCCTGACAAATTTTTCTCTGGGTATGAATCTGAGAAATCACAAGTCTTCGTCGCCGACGACGCGTTCGGGTTGACAGAGTACGACCCAACCAGGAGTCAGAAATGGGAGAGTCAACTCCCCTTGGTTATGCGTCAGCTGAATGCGAAACATTGGCTCATTTGGACAAGTAGAAAACATATCCTGGAACGAGCTTTACATACCTTAGACTTTCGTCACGATTTTCCCATGTTTCCCGATCCGGGTGCCGTCATGGTTAACGCCGAAGAGCTAAATACCATGGAAAAGGCCCTGATTCTCTACCGCCACGCGAAAGCTGCTAGACTTTCGAGAAATTTATGCAAGGTGGTCCGCCAAAATGCGAAGGAAATCGTTGACCACAAATCTTTCACACCAGAGAGGATTCGACAACTAGTGGAAGAAGTGCTTCCAAACCTGCAAGGTCCAACTGGCAACTCCGAAGAGACCTTGGGGAAGATTCGCGAGGCCATATTCGAATCCATCCGAAATCCAACGCGGAGGATTCGCACATCATTCCATGCGTTACCACCGAGTCACAAATGGGCACTCATTGCTATGCTGGAGGTAGGGACTCCTGCAAAGATCGCCACCGTGGCTGAGTCATATGATTCGCTATGTCCGGAAACCGAGCACGAGGCTTTTGGAGACGTTTTAGATCAGCTGCGGGAAGGCTTCATTAAGGTCAACGGTCTGATGGAGGAGGATGTTGACGCCCGACTCCTTACGTGGATTCACCCGAGTTATCGTGATTTGGTCATTGACGAATTGGCGAAAGGCCAAGCTCTGTCAGCGCGATTCCTATCGAAGGCTTCCTTGCAGGGCGTGAAGCTAGCGGTGTCGAGTGGGGGTGGTTCACAAGGGAAGCGCGAATTGCCGCTGATGGCGGCCAGTCAAAGCTGGGCAATCCTGAAGAAAAGATGTCACGAACTTGCCGAGAAAGTGGACCGCGCACAACTGAGGGATCTTCTGAGCGTATTGACCAGTGCCGTGGAGCAATCAAACGATAGAAACGTTTCGAATTACATCACCGACATCCTTGCCGAAGTCTGTCATCTGGCAAAATCGCGGTGGGATTCTGATGAAGAGGTTCTGGACCCTAGCGACATCGATGCGTACTCGGCAGCGAGTATATTGCTTGCTCCCTTGCCGCCACCGCCCGCACTAGCAGCGACTTGGGAGAGTGTCTCCGATGGTTTTGCTGATAGAGTCAAGGAATGCCAAAATCGAGCGTACCTTGACGTTTATGAGGTCGAGGAGTTTGTCCGAGCTGCAAAATCCATAAAGAAGATCGAACCACGGTTGTTAAGACAAGTGGAATTTGAGAATAATTACGGGCCTCAGCTAGAGGTGATTCTTGAGCTTGCTGAAACAGAAGCGGAATCCGACCTAGATTCAGATGATCCGAACGAACTCTACTCGGAAGCTTCTCGACTCGGGACTATGGCTGAGATTGTTTCAGCCGTCGCTGAACTACTCCCAAAATTTGACACACGAGCTAGGAAAACACAAGACGAGCTGTCCAATAAAGCGAACAAGGCGAGCTATCGAGCAGAAGAACAAACTGACCCTGACCCCGACTATTTTGAGGACACTAAGGATAGCTTTCAGAACACGGAGAGATTCAGCGTAGATTCGCTATTCGCTGATTTGTAGTTTCCTTTGGGGCGAGCACCACTCGACAAGATTGAAAGCCCCCAATTGATCTCGGCACTACTTGGTTAGGTCATCGATCATGTTTGTCATGATTGCGCGACCTGCTTGATCACTACTCGTAGCGGAGAATATCTACCGGCAAGATACGCGAGGCGGCGCGTGCGGGGATCAGCGTGGCGGCGACGCTGATGGCCAGGGCGGCGGCGGCGATCCACATGCCATCGAAGGCGCTGGACACGAACGGCACGTAGGGTACCGAGTACACCTGCGGATCGAGGGGGATGAGGTGATAGGAGCCAGCGGCCCAGGAGAGGGTGTAACCGGCGATGAGGCCGGAGACGGTGCCGATCACGCCGACGGTCAGGCCTTGCAACATGAAAATATTGCGGACTTGCGGGCGATACGCGCCGAGCGACATGAGCACGGCTATGTCGCGCGCGCGGTCGGTGACGCTCATCGACAGGACCACCAGAATGTTCAGGCCGGCGACGAAGGTGATCAGGCCGATGAACAGCGCGGTGACGAGTTTCTCGAGGCGCAGCGCGCGGAACAGCGCGCGATTTTCGTCTTCCCACGTGGTCGTCGTGTATCCCGAGCCGGCGGCCGCTTCGATCGCGCGAGCCGCCTCCGCGGCGCGGTCTACATCGTTCACGCGGAATTCGAGGACGCTCACCACATCGCCGACGCCGGCCAGGTTTTGCGCGGCGGCCAGCTTGGCGAAGACCCAGTTGGCGTCGTAATCGTAGAAGCCGGAATTGAATACGCCGGCGATGCGGAAGCGGCGCGAGCGCGGGACCATTCCGTAGGGCGTGAGCCGGCCTTCGGGGCTCGTCAGCGTGACGTAATCGCCGGTGCGGAGATTGAGTTCGTCCGCCATGAGGTGGCCGACGACGATGGAATCGAAGCCGTCGGAGTCCGGCGTAAAATCAGCCGCGCCGGAAACGATCCGGCGCAGGGCGTCATCGAAGCGGCGCTCGCGTTCGGGATCGATTCCCTTGATCACGACGCCGCGCGCGTGGCCGCCGCCGGAAAGCAGCACGGTCAGATAAATCGCGGGCGCCACGCTGCGCACTCCGGCGACGTGGCTCAGCTTTTCGGCGAGCGCGCCGTAGTCCTCGATGCCCTCCGCGCCGGGGCGCGTCAGGTTGACGTGAGCGGAGACGCCGAGCAGGCGGTCCTGAATTGTGCGGCGAAAGCCGGTGTTCATCGACAAAGCAATCACGAGCGTCGCAACGCCAGCGCCGATTCCGATCACGGAGAACAGCGTCACGAGCCGCAGCACCGCGGGCTTGTAAGGCGACCGCAAGTAGCGCCGCGCGACCATCCACGCAAATCTCATTTCTTTTCGCCTGAATCCTGGTCCGTGGAATCGGAAGCGCCCGCGGCGGCCGCTTGTCCCGTGGCCTCGGGCCGCAGCAACGGAAACAGGATGACTTCGCGGATGGAATGGGTATCGGTGAACAGCATGGTGAGGCGGTCGATGCCGATGCCTTCGCCCGCGGCGGGAGGCATGCCGTGCGCGAGGGCGCGAATGTAATCCATATCCACCTCGCGCGGCGCTTCCTCGCCTCCGGATTCGACTTGCTCGCGGAAACGGCGTTCCTGCTCGATGGGATCGTTCAGTTCGGAGAAAGCGTTGCCGAGTTCCATTCCGGCGACATAGATCTCGAAGCGCTCGACGAGCGAAGGATCGTCCTTGCGGCATTTGGACAGCGGCGAAATCTCCGTCGGGAAGTCGTACAGAATCGTGGGCTGGATCAATTGATGCTCGGCGACAGTTTCAAACAGCAAGCCAGTGATTTCGCCGTCCTTCATGCTCGCGAGTCCCAGCAATGGCTCGCGGCCCGCGGACTGCGCCCAGGAGTTGTAGCGATGCCCGGCCGCTTGCGGGCCTCCGGGGGCGGCGAGTTCCGCCATGGTGGGCGGCGGCGCGGCGCCGGCGGGCCAATACCGGCAAACTGCCTCGCGCATGGAGAGGCGCGTGAACTTCGAGAAGTCGATTTCGTGCTCGCCATATTTCACAAACGTGGAGCCGGTCACTTCCGTGGCGAGAGAGGCGAAGAGTTCCTCGCTCAATTTCATCAGGTCGTGATAATCGCTGTAGGCCTCGTAAAATTCGAGCATCGTGAATTCGGGATTGTGCGAAGTGGAGATGCCCTCGTTCCGGAAATTGCGGTTGATCTCGTACACGCGGTCCAGGCCGCCGACAACGAGGCGCTTCAGATAGAGTTCGGGCGCGATGCGCAGGTACAGGTCCAGGTCGAGGGCATTGTGGTGCGTGACGAACGGCCGGGCCGCCGCGCCGCCCGCGATGGGCTGCATCATCGGGGTTTCGACTTCGATGTAGCCGCGCGCGTTGAAAAACCGCCTCAACTCGCGAACGATTTGCGCGCGCCGGATGAAAATTCCGCGGGCGCTTTCATTGGAGATCAGATCGAGATAGCGCTGGCGGTAGCGTATTTCCACGTCCGACAGGCCATGCCATTTTTCCGGCAAGGGCAAGAGCGCTTTGCTGAGCAGGGTCACTTCGGTGACCCAGACGGTGAGTTCGCCCGTCTTCGTCCGGAACAAGTGTCCCGCGACGCCGATCAAGTCCCCGAGATCGAGCAATTGGAATAGCTCGTACGACTCTTTCCCAACATTGTCCAGCTTCACGTAAATTTGCAGACGCTGTCCCGATCCAAAAATGTGTGCGAAACCCGCTTTTCCGTGCAGGCGGAGCGTGAGAATCCGGCCGGCGACGCGGACCATCGGCTTGGCGGCTTCGAGCGTGGAAGCGTCGGCATTGCCATACTGCTCAAACAGCTCCGGCGGCGTTGCCGTCCAATCGAATTTGTGCGGATAGGGATCGTGTCCGCGCGCCTCAATCTCGGCAAGTTTTTTCTGGCGCTGAAGGAACTGATCGACTGGATCGAAAGGTAACAGGGGGCTCTCTCCTCGAAAGGCGATGGGCAGTATAACGGCTGGGTATGCCAGTGGCAAGGAAGTGGTAGCGGCTCAATTTGACCGTGAATATGCCCGTTCCGCCCCGGAAAACACGGTGCGGAACACCCTCAAGAAAAACCGTTCTCCGTTATGGAAAGAAGGTTTTGTAAGGGCAGCCGGTTCTCAGTGCGGGCAGCTTTTTGCTCCATACAGAAAGAAACCAAAGTCAATACCATGAAACCCTGAAGCTTGCGTCGTATGGTATTATATGGGCCTAAGTGGGGGGCCTTGGGGATGACGCGCGCCAAACGCGCAGGCCAACGTTCACGTACCGTGCGCGAGGACTGGTCCGCCTGGATTCCCAATGAAATGGACCAGCTTTTCGACGCCACGCGGCATGAATTGGAATCTTCCAACTTCATTTTGAGCATCAGCCTGGACGAGGCGCTCTCGCTTTGCAAAGGAGGGCAATTTGACTCCGCAAGGGAAAGGGTGACTGTAATTGCGGGATTGTTCGATCGCCTGGCAGTCCGCGTCGGCCATGTGATTCGGACGATTAAGGATCACGGCGTCCATTTTGGGACTCTACCGAACGTCAAGCCCCTGTCCCCCTCCAATTTTCGAGGGGCGGCCGCTCAGAGGGTTGCCATCATGAACAACTTGCTCGCCAGGGTCGTATTCCGGGAAAGGACGCGCTTTTTTCACAAGCTGCAATCACTTGGCGAAATCATCGAAGATCTGCAGATGGAAGCGCGCGCGATCCTGGCCGGCATTGCCGAGGGAGCTTCCGAGTTTCCGGATCGAGCCTTTCAGCTCCTGGAAGTCCTTGGTTATGATCTAAATACGTGCATGGGAGAGACGACGATCATTCTGAAGTCATTTTTCTGCGCTCTTCCCCCGGAGGAGCTGGAAACATTCCGGCAGAAGCTCGTCAACCTGGCTCCGCCTCATCTTCCGGCTGATCCCGGACATATACAGTCTTTCAATAGTGAGTAGTGCCTTGCGAAGCAGTTCGCCATGTAGACCCGGACGTCTTCCGAAACAGGAAACCGAGATTAATCCAGCACAGTCGATCTAAGACGCGTGCAACTTAAGGAGCAGGGGTCGCATCCCAAACGATGGATGCATCCCGAACGGGTACGGTGACCCGCACGAGACGCACGGAAACCAGCGAAATGACAGAGGCTGAGGCCATACGCCTCGCCCAACAGGGCGACGCTGGCGCCTTTGAGCGAATCTATCGGCTTCATAGCCGTCGGGTGTATGCATTGTGTCTGCGCATGGTCGGAAACACGGCCGAAGCGGAGGACCTGACCCAGGACGCCTTCTTGCAATTATTTCGCAAGATTGGGACGTTTCGGGGGGAGTCGGCGTTTTCAACCTGGCTGCATCGTCTGGCAGTGAACGTAGTCTTGATGAAGCTGCGGAAGAAAACGCTGCCGGAAACTTCGCTGGAGGAATCGACCGATCCGGAGGACGAGTCGAGCGGGCCGCGAAGAGAAATTGGCGCACCCGACCTGTTGCTTTCCGGTTCCATCGACCGAGTCCATTTGGAGCGGGCCATCGAACAGTTGCCGCCGGGATACAGGCAGGTGTTCGTGCTCCACGATGTGCAGGGATTTGAACACAACGAGATTGCCGGGCTGATGGAATGCTCCATTGGAAATTCCAAATCGCAGTTGCACAAAGCGCGGATGAGGTTGCGGGAACTCTTGCAGGAAACGTTGCGGAGCCTGGCGCGGCAGGAACGCCAGGCGGCGAAGAGTTCTGGAAGTTAGAAGTTGGAGGTTAGAAGCTGGAGTAAGACGTGGAACAAGAAATGAAACAACCAGGCAATGAAGAACGGAATGAAGCGCAGAAGGAAGAACGAACATGAACATGCAGTGTGAACAGTTCGAACAACTTTTAGAACAGCAGGACGAGGGCGCGCTGCCGAAGCCGGCGCTCGCTCACCTGGAAACCTGCGAGGCGTGCCGCGCCCTCTCGGCCGATTTCAGCGCCATCCACGACATGGCT
Organism: Verrucomicrobiia bacterium; assembly: GCA_035604385.1. Lineage (GTDB taxonomy): Bacteria > Acidobacteriota > Terriglobia > Acidiferrales > UBA7541 > Palsa-360. Next base: position 9,527 of record DATNIO010000189.1, read on the forward strand.
TTGGAGCTGGGTAATGAAGAGGTTGCTCCTCCTGAGCGCGTGTGGATATCGTTGCGCAACCAGCTCGAAGCGGAACGGCTGATTCTCGACCCGCAGGCGGCTCCACGGAACGCAAGCCATGCAAGCTCTGGGTGGTGGTCCGTTTTTCAGCGCCCCGCTGTTGCCGGCGCGTTCCTGGGGCTCGTGCTTGCCGCGGCTTCGACGGTCGGCTACATGTCAAATTTCGCGCAGACGTCGGTCCACTCGCAATTGGCGATTCAGCAAGAGACTTCTGCCGTTCCCGCCGCGGACAGTATTTTCAAGGAAGAAGTCCTGACCGTGGGAAGCGACTCGATTCCGGGCCTGCAAAGGCAGGACACCGCGGTAACCGCTTCCATCCGTCGGAACCTGCAAATTGTTGACAACTTTATCGCGATATGTGAAAAGAGCGTACGCGAACAGCCTGACAATCAGATGGCTCGTGAGTATCTATACGGAGCCTATCAGCAGAAAGCGGAGCTTTTGGCTACGGCCATGAACCGCAGCATGCCGGGAGGACTGCAGTGAACGCAATTTCTAGCCCAGTACGTTTTGGCGCCCTAGGCGCGGTCATGGCGGGATTCATTCTCGCCGCTTCCCCCGCGCACGCCGACCGCATCGAGAAACATTTCCCGGTGCAGAGCAAGCCGAAGATCATGGTGCGGAATTCAAGCGGGCGGATCCAGGTGAAGGCCTGGACCAAGAATGAAGTGCTGGTGGCCTGGACGAATGCGACCGGAAAATCGGTTGTGGAAACCGAAGCCGCCGGGAACCGGGTCGAAGTGTCCACACTGGCGAACGAGGACGGGATTACGGCGGATGACAGCAAGACCGACTTCGAGATCACCGTTCCCGTCGAGAGCGAACTCAGCGTGCGAACCGACTCCGGGAACGTGACAGTCGACAGCGTCCATGGGGACATGACATTCGACACCGTCGGCGCGAACCTCCAGCTCTCCGACGTGGATGGCTACATGGTCGTCAAGACGATTGACGGCTCGCTGCTTTGCACCCGGTGCTCGGGCAAGCTGGAAGCCAACTCGATCAGCGGCAATGTGCAGATGATTGCGCCTACCCTCGACAGCGTGCGCGTCCAAACCTCCTCCGGGAATATCCTGTTTGACGGCAGCTTTCTGAGCCGCGGCATTTACATCATGAAGAATTTCAGCGGCACCATTGAAGTTCACTTCTCCTCGAGCGACTCCTTCGACGTCAATGCAAACTCGCTAAAGGGCGACGTGATCAATCAGGCTACGTTTAAGCCGGATACGCACGGAACCCCTCATCCCGCCTCCAAGTGGGGCCACGGATTCGTTGGCACAATGAACGAAGGGCACGCGAAGGTCGAGCTCTCTTCCTTTAGTGGTACAATTAAGATTCTGAAGCGTGACTAACGCTCAGGGCGCGGGCTGTACTTGCAGCCCGCCGGAACACCGAATCGCTTGCAGGATTTATCCCCATCAAACACGCCCGCACCAGGGCCTGTGCCGGAATACCGCGTGGTTTGCCTGACCGGATTCATGGGCTCGGGCAAAAGCACGGTCGGGCGCATGCTCGCCGCTCAGCTGGCGTGGCACTTCGCCGATCTTGACGCGGAAATCGAAAGCGAATCCGGCCTGTCCATTTCACAAATCTTCGCGCAAAAAGGCGAGGCGGTGTTTCGCGAGATCGAACACCAATGTCTAGCGCGCGTTCTGGGATCGGCGTCGGAGCGGAATACGCGATTGGTTCTGGCGCTCGGCGGCGGCACGTTCGCGCAGCCGCGCAGCGCCGCGCTCATCCGCGAACTTGGCGCTGCGCAGCGGGGCGCGGGGGCTGTCGTCATCTGGCTGGATTGCGCGGAGGAAGATCTGTTGCAGCGGTGTGTACTCATGGGCGACCGGCCGCTCTTCCGCGATGCAGCGAGTTTTCGTAAACTCTACGAGGAGCGGTTGCCGCATTACCGGCAGGCTGATTATCGCGTCGAGAGCGGCGGAGAACCCATGCGCGTCGTCGAGCAAATCCTGGCCCTTGGAATTTTCGGGCGTTCGCCCCAAACCCACGCCGGCGGAAACCTTCCCGGAGCGCCTTTGTCATGAAACGTGACAAATATTTCGCGAAGCGTCTGCTCGGACCCGTGCTGGCATTGTCCCTCGCGGCCGTAGTCCTGGCGGCGCGCCCCAGCCGCGCTGGGTTTAGCCCGCGCGTACTCGCCCCGTCCGCCTCGCCCGCCGCCCCGATCCCCGCCGACGCACCCTCCGTGTTTTCCGCCGACAAGGGAAAACTCCGCATCGCGATCAATGGCCAGCCGGTGGGCAGCGAGGACTTTGAGATCTCCCAGAGCGGCGGCGGCTGGGTCGAGCACAGTTCGATGACCGCGCACGCGCCCGGCGGGGTGGAGATCAAGGCCACAGGCCAGCTCAAGCTCGGCGCGGACGGCACGCCCATCCGCTACGATTGGTCCGCGGAGGCTCAGAAAAAAGCCACCGGGTCGGTCGATTTTGTGAGCGGGACGGCAAAATGCACGGCCGACGTGGGGATGCCCTCACTCTTGCGAAAAGACTTCGTGTTCACTTCGCCGCGCATCGCGGTGCTCGACAATAATCTCTATTACCAATTCGGAGTGCTCGCGCGGGTATACGACTGGAAGGCCCGCGGGAAGCAGACATTTCCCGTGGTCATCCCGCAAGATATGGTTCCGGGAACGATTTCGGTGGAATCGCTTGGCATGCAGCAGGGCGGAAACGGGAAATTCGAAGCGCTGCGGGTCAGTTCCCCGGACCTGGAAATTATGGTCTATCTGGACGGAAACCACCGCATGATGCGGCTCGAAGTACCTTTCTCGAACGTCATCATCGAACGGGAGTAAGCCGGCAATTAACGCTGGCCTTGCGTGCGATTCAGCCCGCCTGCTGATGAGGCCGTTTATCGAGCCATACCTTTGCTTCCGCGATCCTTCCTGCGCGCATGCCATTCCTCGACAGTGATTTCCCAAATTTCCGACTGGAAACGGCCTGAGACGTATTCGCGCTCTTCCGTCGCAATGATTCGCATGCCGGACTTCTCGGAGATGCGCCGCGATGGCAGGTTCACCGCAGCCTTCGGAACGCGAAGGACTGGAAACTTCAGGACATCGAACCAATAATCCGTGACCACCTCGCAAGCCTCTGTCATAAAGCCCTGTCTCTGCCATGGCAAACCTATCCAGAATCCACGGTTGTTGTTCTCTTTGCTCTTCAGGTTGATGCTTCCGATCATGGAAGCGGGAGAACTCTTGAGTCGAATTGTCCAGTTCCATTCCTCGCCGCGCTCCATCGCCGGAAGAGCGAAGTCGCGGTACCACGTATGCGCGCCGTCGGGCGGATAGGGCCAGGGGACAATCTTGTCCAAATACCGCACGATCTCCCAGTGCGGAAACAGGATTTGGGCCTGCTCCGCGTCGGCCAGTTTCAATGGCCGCAACAAAAGTCGCGGCGTCTCAAGCATGGGGATCATAGCTGCACCGCGGCAACCTCCGCTCGGTTGCGATTCGACATATCCAAGTTTGCCCTTACGTGGCCATGAGCAGGAATGGCGCGTCTAAATTGACGGAGACGATCACTCTCCACGCCCCGTTCGGATCATTTTCCAACCCTCTTTGAGCCTTCTATCTACATCGGCCTTGGTGAGCGCAGTGATGCCGCACGCGACGTTGTGGGCCTTGCACGCCGCCAGAATTGTCTGACGGGCCTGCTCCACTTCGGGCGCATCTTGCGGCACGCCCAGATATTGGTGCAAATCTCCTCCCGCGCCGATAAAGATCGCGCCGACTCCCGGAACAGCCGCAATTTCGTCGACGTTCTTCAAGCCTTCCAGCGTTTCGATCATGGGAATTGCGAGCAGGTCGCCTTCTGGATTGAGCGGCCAAACGTCGGCATGCCGCTCGTACTCAGCCGCGGAGACGCCCCACGCAAAAACCGCATTCCCCGGAGCGTACCCACGCAACCCGGGCGGCTGTTGGTACTTCGATGTTTTGTGCTGCGGGTAGCGCATGAAGCGGATCAGGCGCGTCATTTGCTCCTTGTTCTCCACGCCATTGAAGATGACGCCCATCAGGCCCATGTCCAGCGCCTGCTTGACGATCCAGTCATTGCTTTCGAGATCCCGGCCATACGGCGGGAATCGCGCAAAGAGGGCCACCTTCGGCTGCGCGTTGCCCTTCTTGAGAATCGCGGCTTTATCGACCATGGCGGCCACGCAATAGGCCAGGCCGTCGAGATTCAGCGGCCCATGCTCCATGTCCACATAGGCGTAGTCGAAATCCAGGCGCGCGAGCGAATGGCAATTCTGCAGAGACATATCGTCGGTTTGCGTGCCGATGATGGCTTCTCCGCGCGCGAGTTTCTCGACGGCGGGATTGAGGTGAAGCGGCGCCTGTTGTGCCAGCGCGCCAGTGACCGGAAAAACAAGTACGGCGATGAGCGCGATGACTACAATTATCGGCGCCATCACACGGCGACGGAACGGCCGCGAGGCGAGGCGCCGCGAGAGGATTGTTCGCAACGGATACGATGGAGCGAGAATCGCTTTTGTCATGGAGCTGCTCCCTTTTGCAAAGCTTCAAATGAGCGTCAGCGGTGTCTCTACAAAGATGGTCGGAGTTTACTCCCACATCGGAGCAAGCACTAGAGTAGGAGCTCGGCGTGCCGGCAATTTAACGATATAACCACTTCTCAGGAACTATCCCGTTCAGGCGGTGAGGCATCGTGACCAACCGTCTCTGTTACCTAAGGGGTCACAACTGCGCCCGAAAGCCGCTTCAATGTCGTTTTAGGATGCTAGGCTCACCAAATCCAGACCCTGTTTATTCATATTCATAAAAATTGAGGAAGGGTTATGACAACGCGACAGAAAATTGTTTTTAAGACTTTCGGCGCAATCGCCGCGGCAGTTTTGGCAACGTCATGCGTTCCCACATCCGCTCAAACGGTGAAAATGCCCGTAGATCCCGGCGTGCGTGGCGGCGTGCCGGGTGCCGGCGCTCCCCTGAAAGGCCTTACCGCGGACGAAACGGCGTTCTTTCAAAATGGGCTGGTCAGGTTTGCCGAGATCGAGGTCGTGACGGGAGGAACCAACAATGGGCTTGGGCCACGCTTCAACTCAAACCAGTGCTTGTCTTGCCACTCGCAGCCGGCGGTTGGGGGATCGAGCCCTAAGCAGAATCCCTCGATCGCAGTTGCCACTCTCAATGGGGCAAAAAACGTGGTGCCCTGGTTCATCACGCAAAATGGTCCCGTCCGGGAAGTGCGTTTCAAGCGGAATCCGAACGGAACCAATGACGGCGGCGTGCACGACCTCTTCGTCATCACTGGCCGCAGTGACGCAGCGGGTTGCAACATAGCCCAACCCGACTTCCTGCCTGCCGGAAATCCGGTCTCCGGCCAGGGCGGAAATCCGAACATCATTTTCCGCATCCCGACGCCTGTTTTTGGCGCTGGACTCATCGAAGCAATCTCCGACTCGGCGATCCTCGCGAACATGAAGGCTGACGCAGCGCTAAAGTCGGAGATGGGAATCTCCGGCCACCCGAACGCGCACCTGAGCGGAAATGCGAACCTCAGTGCAAACGACGGGACGGTTACGCGCTTCGGATGGAAAGCGCAAAATAAGTCTCTTCTGATGTTCGCGGGCGAGGCCTACAACGTCGAAATGGGAATCACGAATCAACTTTTCCCCCAAGAGCGTGACGAGACTCCTAGCTGCCAGTTCAACGCCACGCCCGAGGATACAAGCAACTTCACTACTGCCTCCGCGCCCACTTCCAACCCCAATACAGCCGTCCTCTCGGACATCGAGGCGTTCGCCGACTTCATGCGGATGCTGGCCCCGCCCACCCCGGCGCCCGACACGCCGTCCACCGTGAATGGACGGGCCCTTTTCACAAAGGTAGGCTGCGTCCACTGTCACACGCCTTCGTTTACCACCGGCAAGAGGATTGCCTCCGGCTCCTCGACGACCCCGAGTGCCGCGCTATCCAACCAGCCTGTGAATCTCTGGTCCGATCTCCTCGTCCACCATATGGGTAGAGATCTTGCGGACGGCATCACACAAGGCGCCGCAGGCCCGGATGAGTTCCGAACAGCTCCCCTGTGGGGCGCCGGGCAGCGGGTTTTTTTCCTTCATGACGGGCGGACGAGCAATCTGGTGGAGGCTATCGAAGCTCACAAGAGCCGCGAGAGCGAGGCAAATAAGGTCATCGAGCATTTCCATAAACTGCACGCCCGGGAGCAGCAGGATGTCATCAACTTTTTGCGGTCGCTCTAGTCTACAAGAGCCGTCAGAACGTATAGCATCAACGCCGCTTGGTGAGAGAGGCCTGATTGCTCGGCTAACTTCCGTAATGTCCTCTCCCCGGAATTTGGCCCAGTACTAGCCTGCATGATTTTGTGCGGGAATTCAGAGGAGCGGCGGGCTCGTTGACTTGGCTTAATGCAGGCGGAAGGAGACGACGAGCGTGGTGACCACGTTGGCGGGGCGCCCGTTCATCCTTGGGGCTTGATACTGCCATTGCTGCACCGCTTCGACCGCGGCGCGCGCCAGGATGGGCGGACCATCGAGGACTTTCAGATCAGTGACGCGGCCGCTGCTGGAAACATAGACGCGCAGGACGACGTCGCCTTCCACTCCCGCCTGGCGGGCCACTTCCGGATAGACGGGAGCCACGGAGCGCTCGATGTGCTTCTGCATTTCATCGGCGTCGACCGGAATCCCGCCCCACCACGATTCCAGAATTCTCCGGCGCATTTCGGCGAAGAACCCATCGGCATCGGTGAACTCTTCGCCGTCCCCGGAAGTTAAGGGCTCCAGGACAGCGGGGGTGAGGCCGCCCTGCATCCAGCCGGCGGGGAAGGCTACGCTCGATTCCGTGTCCGGATCGCCCAGCCGCAACACGATATTTCCCGAGACCGCTTTCAAGTGGAAGAGTTCGCCTCCTCCATTGAGCAGGGCCGCGCAATGAATCGTGCGGGCAGCGTCCGCGAAATCGTGACAATCGATTTTGACCGGCAAGGAAGGATCGGTGGCGATGCGATGGCCGCTGCCCTGCTCGACAATCGCATCGATGGTGGCGGCCAGTTTGCGCGGGATGTACAGGACGATGTCGCCGGAGGTGGAGGACAATTGCGAAGCTTGGCGCGGCTTTTGCGCGTCTGCATCCCCGGCGGTTTTCGGGCCGGCATTTTCACTTAGCCATGCGGTAATGCCGCCGTGATTCGCAGACACGCGGAGAGGCGCATCCGCTTGCCGGAGCACAATGCCGCCACCGGCGGTATCCGCGGTCACGCTGGAGCCTGC
>DATNIO010000190.1:0-11679 GCA_035604385.1 Verrucomicrobiia bacterium
GACGCTCCGGTCGCCCTCCGGGCTCCCTCCGCGTCCTCCGCGCAAGAAACACCCAAGGAATCGAAAGACCCAGTGTAAAGGATGTCCTGGCAACGACTGTAAATGATGTCTTGGCACTTTACACTGAAGGCGGGCGCTACAGTTCTTACCCAAAAATATCTTTTACTTTTTCGAAGAGCGAGGAATCGCGATGAGCGGGCTGGTTTTCAACGGGCAGCGTGGCTCCAAGCTGTTCGAACAAGCGCCGCTGCTCGCGAGTCAGTTTCGTGGGGATCTCGACGTGAATGTTCACGTAAAGGTCGCCCTTGCCGCCGCCGTGCGGATCGGGCATGCCCTTCCCTTTTAGTCGAATGATCTCCCCAGTCTGCGTTCCTTCGGGGATTTTGACCGTCTCTTCGCCGTTCAGTCCGGGCACGACAATTTCCGTCCCGAGCGCCGCCTGAACGATCGAGACCGGCACGGTGCAGTACAAGTCCGCGTCTCTGCGCTCGAAGTACGGATGGGGCTTCACGTCCAGCACGACGTACAGGTCGCCGGCGGGACCGCTATTGCCGCCGGGCTCGCCTTCGCCCGGAATGCGGAGGCGCGTATTCGAATCGACGCCCGGCGGAATCCTCAGATCGATTGTGCGGTTGCGCTCGATGCGGCCTTTTCCCCGGCAACCGGGGCAGATTTCCCGCACGATTTGTCCCGCCCCGCGGCAATCCGGGCAGGTGCGCGAAATCGTAAAAAATCCCTGCTGGTAATGAACCTGTCCGCGGCCGCCGCACGTTACGCACGCCACAACGCCCGTGCCCGCTTTCGCGCCCGTGCCGTTGCATGCTTCGCAAAATTCCAGCCGCGGAATGCGGATCTTCGTGTTCACGCCGGACGCGGCTTCCTCGAAGCTCAATTTCATGTCGTAGCGAAGATCCGCGCCGCGTTGCGAGCGATTTCGGCCGCGCCGGCCTCCGAAAATATCCTCGAATCCGAAAAAGTCCCCAAAAATATCCTGGAATTCGTCGAAGATGGTTTGATTGACGCTGCCATCGAATCCGCCGCGCGACAGGCCGGCATAGCCGAAGCGGTCATACGTGACGCGTTTTTGCGGATCGGAGAGAATCGAATAAGCTTCCGTCGCTTCGCGGAATTTTTCTTCGGCTTCCTGCTTGGCGTGCGGGTTGCGGTCGGGATGCCACTTCAACGCCGCTTTGCGATAAGCGGACTTCACTTCCTCGGCGTTGGCGGTGCGACCCACACCAAGGATTTCATAACAGTCGCGTTTTTCACTCATCGGCTGTGCCGCCCGATTGGCCTAATTTTCATTTGTGTTGGAGTTCCCGCCTTCTTCGGAATTGACTGCAACGCGGACAATCGCGGGCCGCAGAACGCGCCCGTTAAACGTGTACCCGTCCTGAAATACGGCGACGATAAAACCGTCGGGATAATCAAGAGTTTCCACGCGCTCAATCGCCTGATGCTGGTGCGGGTCGAATATTTTCGCCGCCGCATCGATGCGCTGAACGCCGTGTTTTGCGATGGCATCCCAGAGCTGCTTGCGGATCAACGTGATTCCCTTGCGGTATTCCTCATAAGCCGGATCGTCGTGCGCCTGTAGCGCGCGATCGAACGCATCCAGCACGGGAATGAGATCGGCGATCAACCGCTCGACGCCGCGGCGGCCTTCTTCGAGCCGATCGCGTTCGGTCCTCTTTCGGAAATTCTCGAAATCGGCCTGGCGGCGGATCATCGTCTGCTGCAATTCTTCCTTCTCGGCCTTCACCTTCTGGAGTTCCTCAGCCAAAGAAGTTTCGCCGCTTGCCGGTGGATCCTCCGAAGCGTTCCGCGGATCGTCCTCGCGCTCGCCGCGAACGCCGTCGATGGGAATCACCTTTTCTTCCTCTCGTTTCGCTTCTGCCACGATGACTAGCTCCGATCCAAAGTCTCGCTGAAGGCGCGAGCGACAAACGCCACTGCCGTAATCGCCCGTTCATACTGCATGCGCATGGGACCGAGTACGCCCACCGTGCCCTGCGATTGATCCTGAAATGAATACGGCGCGCTGATCAATGCCAAATGTTCACCCGCGCGGTCCATTCCCTTGACCCCAATCTGCACGTGCACCGGATCGGGCGTATCGATGCAGTTCGCGAGCAAGGCGATGATCCTGTGCTTTTCCTCGATCGCCGCGAGGACGTCCCGCAATTGCGATTGATCGGTGAATTCCGGAGCGGCGGCCATTTGCGCCGCGCCTTCAATATACACGCGCTGCGCCGAGCCCTGCCCGAGCATTCCCGGATCGCACAAGACCAGCGCATTGCGCGCAAGCAAAGCGTATTGCTCCTCTTCCTTAGCCAGCCTCGTGAGAAGATCGGCGCGAATCGCCTCGAGCAAAAACCCTGTGTAATGGTGGTTCAAATACTCCGCGGTGTAATCGAGGTCTTGCTGGCTGAACACCTGTTCGGGACGAATCACTTTGTCACGCGTGTTCCCGCCCGTCGAAACCAACACCACGACAATGCGCCCATCCGGCAGCAGGACGAAACGGATGTGCTCCAGCACGGTCTTCGAGATGGGTGGCGAGACCACGATCCCAAGCCCTTTGGAGATTTCCGCGAGCACGTGCCCGGCCCGCTCAGCTATTTCCTCGCCCGACGCCGCCGCAGCGAACTCGCCGCGAATCCTTTCCTCATCTTCAGGGCTTAGCGTGGCCCTCGCCACAATCTGCTGCGCGAAAAATCGATACGCCGAAGCCGTCGGGACCCGGCCCGCCGACGTATGCGGCTGATACAAAAAGCCTTGCTCTTCCAGATCGGACATCACATTCCGAATCGTCGCCGAACTCAGCGATTCCACGTGCCGCCGCGAAATCGAACGGGAAGACACAGGTTCCCCGGTTTCAATGTACGCGCGGACGATGGCGGATAAAATCTGCCGGTTGCGTTCGTTATTTGGCGCTGATTCGGACATTGGCTACACGACTCACGAATGGTACACCGCTGCAATGATTTTATGCGTTGTAGACGCCGCCGTCAAATTGGACAGGTACGGTGTGTGCCAATGCGGAGTAGGTTTTCGTGGCGCAGGCTTCAAGCCTGTGGCATTTGGTCCGGCCGCAGTCAACCTTGCTACAACTAAAACTCACAGGCTGAAGCCTATGCCACTCCCTACGCGCTATCAATTTGCGCGCGCTGCAAGCGGTCGGAATAATCCACGTAGAGCGTTTTCCATTCCGAATAAAAATCGATAGCGGCAGTTCCAGCTTCCCGATGACCATTGCCGGTCCCTTTCGTTCCCCCGAACGGAAGCTGAATTTCCGCTCCGATGGTCGGCGCGTTCACGTAAACGATTCCGGTTTCGAGATCGCGCATCGCACGGAACGCCTGATTCACGTTGCGCGTGTAGATGGACGCGGAGAGTCCATATTTCACATTGTTGGCGATCTCGATCGCTTCGTCCATCGAGGAAAACGGAATCATGGCCACGACCGGACCGAAGATCTCCTCTTGCGCGATGGTCATTTTCGGATCCGCATCCGCAAAGATCGTAGGTTCGTGAAACCACCCGCGCGCCAAATCGCCCGATTCCGCGCGGTGCCCGCCGACTACCAATCGCGCGCCCTCGCTTTTTCCGATTTCGACGTACTTCATCACGATTTCCAGTTGCGTCTTATTCACCACGGGCCCCACATCCGTATCCGGATCGAGGCCATCGCCGAGCTTGAGCGCCCGTGTCCGCTCCGCAAAAAGATTCAGAAATTCCCGGTAAACTTTCGTGTGCACCGCAACGCGGCTGGCAGCCGTGCAACGCTGCCCGCTCGTGCCAAAGCCGCCCCAAACTGCGCCTTCCACCGCCAGTTCCAGGTTGGCGTCGTCCATGACGATCATGATGTTCTTGCCGCCCATTTCGAGGTGGCACGGTTTGAACAATGGCGCGCACGCCGTGCTCACAATCCGCCCCGTTTCCGACGACCCCGTGAAGCTCATGGCCGCCACCCCAGGATGCGTAACGAGTGGAGCGCCGGCATCCGGCCCCATGCCCGTTACGATATTCAGGACGCCGGCAGGCAAGCCCGATTCAATCAGAATTTGAACGAGATTGTAGGTGGAAAGCGGCGTATCCTCGGCCGGCTTGATGACCACCGTGTTTCCGCAAATCAGCGCGGGCATGATTTTCCACGAGGGAATCGCCATGGGAAAATTCCACGGCGTGATCATTCCCACGACGCCCAGCGGATCGCGCACCGACATCGCAAATTTGTTGGGAAGTTCCGACGGAACGGTCTGGCCGAAGAGTCTGCGCCCTTCCCCGGCCATGTAATACGTCATATCGATGGCTTCCTGCACGTCGCCGCGCGTTTCCGACAGCGGCTTGCCCATTTCGCGCGTCATGTCGCGGGACAAGTCTTCCTTGCGCTTCACGAGAGCTTCGGCGGTGCGATATAGAATTTCCGCGCGCCGCGGCGCGGGAACGAGGCGCCAGTGCTTGAACGCGGCCTTCGCGGCGTCCACCGCGTCATTCACGTCTTCATGCGTGGAAGAGGGAAAGATCCCAACGAGCTCGCCCGTGTTCGCCGGATTGCGGTTCTCAAAGGTGCTCCCGCGGCGCGCTCCGACCCACTCCCCGTTAATAAAGTTCTTGTGACTCCTCGTAACGGCGCTGGTTGTCATGTTGCCTCCTGCGGACGATTGGGGCCTGGCAAAGGTTGGCAGATCGCACAAACCGCGTCGCGGCGGAAAAATTTCCGCGTGGCAACTCAATTTAACAGAGGGTCCAGAGCCCGTCAAACAAGTCGAACCAATTGTAAGTAGTCTGTGTGTCCCTATGATAATGGCCCTTTTTAGCGATTAAAGGTTTGTGATCGGCATCCAACCGTCTTGTTGCCTGCCACGGCACCGATGCCGAAGATGTCATTATTCGCCGCGACGGAATCTCTGTATTCTGTTAGAACCCAAGAGTCGAGTGCCTCCAGCACGACCGCTCGGCCACCAAGCGGGATTAGGAATATCATGAATGTCGACCTCAATCTCCGTACCGGAGCTTAATGACGAGCGCGGTTTTCTACCCCTGCAAGATCCGCTGAAGCGTCTTCCCAGGGCTTTCGACGATTGGGAAGAACTGGCTCTGCGTTTGCCAAAGCTCCTCGTATCGGATCGAGTTCGCGGCGCGATCGCAGACCTTCCTCCCTTCCCGGTTACGGCGATCAACGACTCTCGCGAACGCGAGCGAGCCATGCTCCTCCTAAGCTATCTGGGACACGCCTACGTCTGGGGAGGTCCTCGGCCCGCGTTGATCTTGCCGGCCGTGCTTGCGGCGCCCTGGTACCACATTGCCGAGAGCCTGGGCCGGCCTCCGGTCCTCAGCTACAGCAGCTACGCGCTTCACAATTACTTCCGCTTCGATGCCTCACGCGAGATCGAATGCGGCAACCTCGCTCTCATCCAAAATTTTCTAGGCGGCATTGACGAGGAATGGTTCATCCTGATTCACGTTGAGATCGAGCGGAAAGCCGGTCCCGCAATGGCCGCCTTGAGCGCCTGTCTCGACGCCGCCGAAGAGAGCGACGCAGAGCGGCTGGAAGCTCTGCTCGCGCAAGTGGATTCGTCGCTGCGCGCCATGCACGCCACGCTCCGCAGAATGCCGGAATGGTGCGAACCGTTTATCTATTACCACCGGGTTCGACCTTACATTCACGGGTGGAAGAACCATCCCGATCTCCCTGAAGGCGTCATCTATGAAGGCGTCGAAGCTTATGGAGGGCGTCCCCAGCAGTTCCGCGGCGAAACCGGGGCCCAGAGCTCGATCGTCCCAGCCCTCGATGCGATGCTTGGCGTGGGACACAAGGAAGATATGCTCAGCACATACCTCAAGGAGATGCGCAACTACATGCCTCCGGCGCATCGTGCCTTCATCGAGGCGCTGGAAAAACGAGCATCGGTGCGGCCGTTTGCCCAACGGGCAGGACGGCGCGCATTGACCTCCGCCTACAATGCGTGCGTGGAAGCTCTCGAAAACTTTCGTTCTTTGCACTTCGAATATGCCGCGACCTATATTTTCCAGCAGGCCCAGACCGATGCGAAGAACCCGCATGCCGTCGGAACCGGCGGGACGCCGTTCATGGAGTATCTGAAGAAGCACCGCGACGAGACCGGCCAGAATCGTCTGGAGTAACAGGCTAGTGTCTCAGAGGGCTATCGAATGAATGGCATCCGCCAAAACGCGATTCGTCTATTCCGCTTCAACGGAATTGATTTGTCTTTGCACTGGTCGTGGTTTTTGGTGGCGGCGTACGAGATCGGCGGCCGGCAGAGGGCGTATTCTTCGATTACCTGGAACGTGATGGAGTACCTTGCGCTGTTTCTCATCGTTATGATTCATGAATTCGGCCACGCGCTGGCTTGCCGGCAGGTTGGCGGAGTAGCGAACCAAATTGTGCTCTGGCCCCTCGGCGGAGTCGCGTATGTGAATCCGCCGCAACGGCCGGGGGCCACACTTTGGAGCATCGCCGCCGGGCCGCTAGTAAACGTGGCTCTCGTTCCGATCCTGAAGATCCTAGGAACCCTGATGCGATCGCAGGGATTGGCGCAGCAGATGCCCGACGCCTTCCTGCTGCTCCGGACCGTCGCGTTGATTAACCTGGGTCTGTTGATCTTCAATATGCTTCCCATCTATCCATTGGACGGCGGCCAAATTCTTCGATCCCTGCTTTGGTTTGTAATGGGCCGGGCCCGCAGTTTGATGGCGGCCACGGTCGTCGGTTTCCTCGGCGTGGCTGGGCTCATCCTGCTCGCGCTGCGGATGCAATCCGCCTGGTTTGGAATTCTGGCCGCGTTCATTTTGATGAATTGCTGGCGCGGGTTGCAGCAGGCGCGAGCCTTGCTGCGTCTCTCAAAGTTGCCGCGTCACGGCGGATATTTTTGTCCGTCCTGCAGGACGTCGCCGCCCGTGGGTGAGTACTGGCGCTGCTCGAAGTGCACGAAACCATTCGACACGTTTCAATCGCAGGCTGTCTGCCCGCATTGCTCGGCCCAGTTTACAACGACAGGATGTCTGGATTGTGGACGAGCGCACCCGATGCATGAGTGGACTGTCGCGGTTTAGCCGGCACTTCCCGTGATCTCCCGCTAGCTTCGCAACTTCGTGCCGGCCGCCAATCGGCCAACGATCCGCAGGGACGCGGGGAATCTCATTACTACTTGACTATAGGGATTCAATCAATTTGCCGTGGCAAATCCCCCTCCTTGATAAGCTACTTATTAATGATTCTCGGCAAACCAGGTATGAAATCTCTTGGAGAGCGGTCTCGACAGATGAAAATAAATAAAACGATGAAATTCCTGCATACAGCCATTCTGATTCTTGCCGGTGCCCTGACGGCTGCCGCACAAGGTTCGAGTGTTCCAACCGGAAGGGCCAACAACGTTCTCGACTGGAACGAATCCTTTGAAGGGAGCACCGGCTCCAGCGGCCAGGAGATGGTGCTAAATTCCTCGGCGACGTTGCATTTCGGGCGCTTCAGCGTGGGCGCGGGATTGCCGGTTTATCTGAACCGGTCTATTTTTCCTAGCCAGGCGACAATCAGCGATGGCATCGGCGACGCCTTCGTCAAGCTAGGCGCATCCTGGAACGGCCTCCTGTTCAATTACAATACCGTGCTGACCGGCGCCGCGCCGACCGGCGACCCCGCCAAAGGTTTCGGCACCGGGCATGCGACATTTGATTGGAACAACCGCATCGATCACGACTTTACCATCCTGGTGCCTTTCGTAGACGCCGGCGTGGCCAACAGCATTTCCGACACGGAATTCTTTCACCGCCCATTCACTTCGTTCGGCTACCTGGCGCACGTGGAAGCCGGGGCGGATGTCGACCTGACCCACGCTTTCACTTTGCTCGTCTCCGGATATGATATTGCCCCGTGGGGAACGCAAACGATCTACAGCCGCGATGTGATCGCCGGCGCCACGGGCTCGGGAGGCCAGAACGGACGAGTCTTCGAGGTCAATCACTTGACGACAGGCCCCGCTCCCATCAACCACGACGACGGCTTCACCCTGGGACTCACGTTCCGTCCGAAGCCCTATTTGAATCTGGCTGCGGGATACACGCGCAGCATCAGTTTCGCCTTCAACACGTTTTCTTGGAAGATAGGCGTTAACATGAGCAGCCTGATTAGCGGCAAAGGTTTCTCCAAATAGGACACGCCAAGCGATCGCGCAAAACCCATCGCGCATTTTTTCGTTCTCGCACTTTTTGTTTCTCTCGATACAGGAAGGTGCATGGCCTTCGCCTTCACGCGCCATGCCATAAACCGTGGGCGAGCGGATTGTTATTACTGTGCCGGAGGATCGGCGGGCGCGGCCGAAGTAGACGCAGCCGGCACGGGTGCTCCCTTGCCTGCGGTTTCAGAACCCAATCCAAGCTTGCTGAGCGACACTGCGTCGATCTTCCCTGTCGGACTGACGCCGATCTTGTCCTGATACTTTCTCATTGCGTCCGTGGTTGCGGCGTCCCACTTCCCTGTGGGCTCGCCTTCGTAGGAGCCATCTTTTCGGAGGGCGGTCTGAATTTCCCTGATGCGGTCGGGAGTGGGCGCGGTTTGCCCTTTGACCTTTGGATTCCTCTTGGATTTTGAAGAAGCTTTCTTCTTCTTGGTGGTCGTAGAGGAAGTCTGCGCCGCGCCCGGTCGGCCTGCTCCGGACAAAGCGGAGGCCGCGCTCACCAGGAGCACGGCCCCAAAGATGAAAAGCCAGGTTCGTTTGCTCATCGTTGTTTCATCGGGGCAACTTATTGCTCGGGAGCCGGAACGACGCCAGCCAGGTAAACCGTGTCGAACTGGTCGCTGCCCGATCGCCGCTGGACCTTGAACAAGACATCTTGTCCTGCCTTCAAGCCCGAAACGGCTCGCCGATATTCGGCCACGGAATTAACCGCGGTATGGTTGACCTCCGCAATGACGTCGCCGCGGGCGAAGCCGATATCTTCGGCGAAGCTCGCCGGGTCGACGGCCGTGACCAGCGCGCCCTTCATGTTCTCGTATCCGGCGCGCCGCGCGCGGTCGGTCCCGAGATCTTCCAGGCGCAGACCGAACTCGGCAGGCGTCGGACCGTTGTCATTGCCGCCTCCGTTTGCCGTGCGATCCGGGAAAATCTTGGTGCGATCGGCGACGGTGATCGAAGCCTCGTGCTCTTTCTTGTCGCGCACGTAGGTCACGCGTACGGAATTGCCGATGGGCGTGGAGGCAATCGGATTCACCAGGTCGCTTCCCGTGTGGACCGGTTTCCCGTTCACACTGGTAATCACGTCGCCCGATTGCAGGCCCGCCTTTTCCGCGGGGCTGCCGGCTTCCACGCGCTGCAATACGATTCCATACGTCGCGCCCAGTTCCTTCAAAACGATTGGATTAGCGCCCTGTGTTTCCGTGAAGCTCACGCCGATGGAGCCGCGCGTCACTTTGCCGTTGCTGATAATCTGGTTGTAGACGCCGATGGCGGTATTGGAGGGCAGAGCAAATCCCACGCCTTCATTCCCGTGCCCGCCGGTAATAATCGCGGTGTTGATGCCGATCACCTGGCCGGCCATGTCCACGAGCGGCCCGCCGGAATTTCCGGGATTGATCGCCGCGTCGGTCTGAAGGAATCTTTGGAACTGCTGCCCCACATTGCCGCGGTCCTTGGCGCTGACGATTCCCGCGGTGACGCTGCCTTGCAGGAACCCAAATGGATTGCCGATGGCGAGGACCCAGTCCCCCACTTGAACGGATTCGGAATTGCCCAGTTTTGCAAAAGGCAGGTCGTGACCCACTTCGATTTTCAAGATCGCCAGATCGGTCTCTTCGTCAACGCCAATGACCTTGGCGGTGTATTGCGTCTGTTCCCCGTTCAGCGTGACTTGAACCTTAGTAGCCCCATCCACAACATGGTTGTTCGTCAGGACAAAACCCTTCTTGTCGACGATCACGCCCGAGCCCAGGCTTCTCTCGGCCTGCGGGCCTTGATCCGGAAAATCGAAGAAGCGGTTGAAAAAGTCCTGAAACGGCTGCTGGTCTTGATCTTGATCGTCCGGAGGACCCAACTCGCCGCCGCGATTGCGTTGCCCAGGCGCTCCGCGCCCTTTTCCACGCTGTTGGATCACCTGCGTGGTCGAAATATTCACGACCGCCGGCTGCACCTGTTTGACAATCGTGGCAAAGGCGCTCGACAGCTGCACAGGGTCTGGAATCGCCAGCGGCGTTCCGCCCACGGCCAGCGAGGGATGCGCGGCACCGACATGGCCGGAAATCACCGTGCCGATGACCATGCCGATCGCCAGCGTCAAGGTGATCAACAGGGTTGCCAGAATCTTTCGATTCCGCACCCACGTGGCAAATTCTCTAAGCTGCAATCCCATAATCTTCACTCCTCTTCAGCCATTCGCCTTCCGCTCTTCTCCCCGATCGATCCGCCAGAGATTATACCACTCACTCCATCCCTGCGCGCACCCTCTGACCTGCGCGCGGTTTTCCAGGGAGCAACCGCGCGTTGACGGTTTGCTGAAAGATTAAAAGACTGTCATTCCGAGGCACGCTGCGTGCCGAGGAATCTCTCTTTCCTTGGGTTTAAACCAAAGAGAGATTCCTCGCTTCGCTCGGAATGACATCGTGAGATATTTTTTCCCGCAAGCAATGGATGCGTACCCGCCGCACATGCTTGAGATTCCCCCTATAACTGGAGTTTATGGCTCTCACAATCATTATAAATTTGATCTACACCCTCATCTCGGATCAAATGGACCCTGCGCGAGTACATCATGACCATGGACAAAAAACCCGCCTGTCGCGCCCAGGCCTGCTAGATTAGGATGCACAAATATGAATCCGCGTACGATGTACCGTAAAATTTGGGAGTCTCACGTTGTCCGCGAGGCGCCCGGGGAACCTTCTCTCATTTACATCGACCGTCACCTCATTCATGAAGTGACTTCCCCGCAAGCGTTTGCGGGCCTGAAAGCCGCCGGCCGCAAGGTGCGGCGGCCCGACTTGACTTTCGCCGTCATGGACCACTCGGTTCCCACCAAGGACCGGAATCTGCCGATCCTGGATAAAGCCGCGGGCGGCCAATTTGACGCCCTCGAACGCAGTTGCCGGGAGGCCGGCATCACGCTGTTCGATATGTTCAGCCACAACCAGGGCATCGTGCACGTAATCGGACCGGAACTGGGCCTGACTCAGCCCGGGCAGACCATTGTTTGCGGCGACAGCCACACCTCCACGCACGGCGCGTTCGGCACTCTGGCGTTTGGCATCGGCACGAGCGAGGTCGAACATGTGCTGGCCACGCAGTGCATGCTGCAATTTGAATCCAAGACCCTGCACATCGTCGTCAACGGAAAGCGCGCCAAAGGCGTTTCCGCCAAGGACATCATTCTCGCCCTGATCGGAAAGATTGGGATAGGAGGTGGCGCGGGCCAGGTCTTCGAGTATGCCGGCGAAGCGATTCGCGCCCTGTCCATGGACGGCCGCATGACCGTGTGCAACATGTCCATCGAAGGCGGCGCCCGCGCCGGCATGATCGCGCCGGACGACAAGACATTTGCCTACATGGAGGGACGTCCCTACGTCCCGCGCGGAAAAGAGTTTCAGGAAGCTGTGCAAACCTGGAAGGCTCTGGCAACTGATCCGGGTGCGCAGTTTGACGCCACGGTCGAGATCGATGCCTCTGC
>DATNIO010000191.1:0-41652 GCA_035604385.1 Verrucomicrobiia bacterium
CCGCCGCCAATGAAGAGAATGAAATCTTCCGGGCTGTAGCCCCGAAGATGAACTTCTTTCATGATGGCCGAAGCCATATTGCCGTTGACGATTTTGCGGATGATGGACGCGGCTTCTTCGACGGCCACTCCCAGAGGCTTGGCGATTTTTTCGCGAATCGCCTGAATCGAGCGATTCTTGTCAAGGCGCATTCGGCCGCCGTAGTAGTAATCGGGATTGATGTAGCCGAGCACGACGTCGGCGTCAGTGACGGTTGGCTGGGTTCCGCCGAGGCTGAAGCACGCCGGGCCCGGCATCGACCCCGCGCTTCTCGGGCCGACCTGCACGCGATTCTGAAGCAGCCTGTTGATGGATGCGATCGAGCCGCCGCCCGCGCCGATCGAAAGCGTCTTGATCATCGTGATTCCGACCATCCAACGGTCAATGATCGGCCGGAAATCATAGCTGCGAACGCTGTCCTTGACGACCAATCCCACGTCGAAGCTCGTGCCGCCCATATCGGTCATGACCACGTTTTGGTAGCCAAGCGACTTGGCAATGTGATGCGCGCCCATCAGGCCGGACACAGGCCCGCTATTGAACGTCCTACTCGCGGTCGTGCGAAACACTTCGGCGACGCCGCCCGAGCTCTGGATCATCAGTAGCGGCTTCTTGTAGCCGCGTTCGCGCAGCTTGTCCCACATTGCGGAGAGCTCAATCTGCATCGAGCGCTGGAGATACGCGTCGAGAATCGCAGCCATCGTGCGTTCGTATTCGCCGAGCTTGCCGTTCACCTGGCCCGCAAGAACGACCGGGAGATAGCCGATGTGAAATTCCTTGTATTCGTCGCGGATGATTTCCTTGACGCGCTTCTCGTGCACGGGGTTCAAGAATCCCCAGAGCAGCGACACGACGAAGCCCCGCGCTCCGCGATTTACGAGGTGGCGCACTTTCTCCCGAACATCGTTTTCATCGAGCGGGCGAATAACCGTGCCCCGCGAATCCACACGTTCCTTGATGCCGACGATCATGTCGCGCGGGATGAGCGGGTCCGGCTTCTTTTGAATTGCCAGATTCCGGCGCTCGGCGACGCGGGTGCCGTCAATCCATTGCGCTCCCCGGCCGATAAGAACGACGTCTTCGTGGCCTTCCGTAGTGATCAACGCGAGCCGCGGCCCCTTTCGTTCGATCAGCCGGTTCATGGCGATCGTCGTCGAATAGCGGATCATGTCGATCGCCGGCAGAAGCTCTTCCATTTTCTTTCCGACCGCGCTGGCCCCCTCTTCGATCACGCGAGAGAAACAAACGGAGAGGTCGTAGGGCGTCGTCGGCACCTTCTTGACGAGCGCTTTCCCGTCGAAATTGAGGACCAAGTCGGTAAAAGTTCCGCCGACATCGATGTCGATGGAGTTCATTCCACGACCTCGAGACGCTGGTTGCGGATGACGAATTCGCCCTTGCGCAACCGCTCCTTGAGCTGTTCGACATCGATTTCGATGTCGTGAGTGATCGGGTGGCCCGGCGGCAAGTATTCTGTTTCGACCTGCGTGCCACAATCCGGACAATAAAACTCCACAATGCGGACCCACAGCGGATCGGGAGAAAAATTGAACGAGCCTGGAACAATCACCGGATGGATTTCGCGCGGGTCACGGTCGTGAACGAGGCAACCCTTCTTGTAATTGTCACGTACCGGCCCGAGAGAGCGTCCGCAGCGATTGCACATCCATTGTTCGCGGTCGAGGTCCAAGTCGAGATACTCGGTCACTCGAAGCCGGTTTTGAGTGTCAGGCGACATCGTCAACTCCCATTCGCACTGCGTTCTTGAGCGCGTCCGGATTTCAGGCGCGCGTCATTTTTCCGTTGCCGTAAGGATCCACGGTCATCGTCCAGCCGTCGGGAATGATATAGGTGGTATTCACGCCCTCCAGCACAGCGCAACCCGCCACTCGATGGCCGGGATGCAGCGACTCCCAACGATACACCTGCGCTTCGCCGGAGCGGCTTCCCCACGAAACATGGCGCGTCCCGATTCGAGCATGCGAGGCATCGGCGCCCTGAAGCGGCCGCCCAACGAGCCGCGCTTTCGGCATCGCTTTCTTCACTCGAACGCGCAGCATTTCGAGAGAAGTGTCGCCGGCGCGCGCCTCGCCCCGCGAAGCCAACGCGGCGGAGAGCGCGGTCTTCAATTCCGATGCGCCTCGGAGGGCGGGTTCCGGGCAGGGCACCGTAACGGAATGCGCGCTGCTGCCTGCGACTTCCAATTCGATCGTGTAAGTCAGATTTTCGGGACGGATTCCCTCGCCGAGCAGGTCCTTCACACATTCCGATTTGATCTCGTCGAAAAATTGCCGTAGTTTGCCTGCGCTTGCTTCGGAAATATCGCCCTCCGGAATCGAGCGCTCGTACACGTGGCAAATGTCCGAAACCGACGAGCCGAACGCGCTGAACAGGGGGCCGAGCGAGAAGACCATCGCAGATTCGAGCCCCGCTTTCTCAGCGACTCCCGCAGCGAAGAGGCCGCCGTTCCCGCCGTACGCGAAGAGCGTGTGATGCGACAAATCCTGCTGCAATTCCGCCTGCGCGCTGGCAATCAAGTGCGCGACGGATTCACACGCGCGGTCGATAATCATCTTGCACGCCGCTTCCACCGGGAAACGCAAGGGCTGCGCAACAAGAGACTCGATCGTCTTCCGCGCGAGGTTGCGATCGATCGGCTTCGTCCCGCCCAGAAAATAATCCGGATTGATCAGGCCCGCAGCGATGAATGCGTCCGTGAGGGTCGCCTGATCACCGCCCAGGCCATAGCACGCGGGCCCCGGAAACGAGCCCATGCTCTCGGGGCCGAGCTGCACTTCCGCTCCTTTCGGGCCATTAAGTGGCTTGACGACGCTGCCGCCCCCGAGCGCGATCGAACGCAAATAGGGCAGTGCGAGTTCGAGCGGATTGCCGAAAAGGTCCGAGGGCTTGCGATAGATGGGTTCGCCGCCGGAGAGAACGCTGATCTTCGCCGTCGTTCCGCCGATATCCATCGCAATCACGTCGTTCAGGCCGTAGAGCTTCGCAAGATGCGCGCTGCCGAGTATTCCGAGAACCGGCCCGGATTCAATCGTGTCGATGGCCTTGGTTTTGGCAATTCCTGCAAAGCCGCCGTTGATGTGACTGACAAGAAAAGTTCCCGCGTACTTTGAAGTTTCTCGAAGCTCGTCCTCAGCCTTGAACAATGTGGCCGCGAGTGCGCCATGCGTGTAGGCATTGATCGCCGCGCAGTAGGTACGCGTCCGGTCATCGGCGCACTTCGAGATGTCGCTGCCGGCGAGCACCGGGACGGATCCGAGAAAATGGTCGGGATACTGCTGGTCGATAATGCGCTTGAATGCGATCTCGCGCGCGGGATCGCGGTGGGAATTTTGCAGGCTGATGCAGATCCGGCGCACGCCGCTTTCCAGAAGCGAGCAAGCGGCATTCATGATATCGGTTTCTTGCGCGGAGCCGTTGATGCCGATGACATCGCGATCGTTCACCAGCCGGCCGAGAATGGCGCTCCGGCCGTCCTTGCCGTAGAGGTTTTGCTCGTGCCCTTGCGTGACGAGCAATCCGATTCGCGGGCCGCGCAGCTCGGCCAGAACGTTGGACGTTATCGTGGTGGACCACCGAATCAGATCGACATTCTCAAGAAACGCAAGCGCATCCGGGAATCCCGTCTTCTCGGCGGCCTGATTGAGACAGTCGAACAGGCAGACCGTCAAGTCGTGCGGCGTCGTATCCACCTTCACGCACACAACGTCGTCGCCGCTCGTGAACAATCCGTCGGTCAGCGTTCCGCCAACATCGATGTCCGCCGTCCACATGAGATGCTCACCCGGCCGCAGCGTTGAAGCGCGCTCGAAGTTCATCCGAAGTCACGGTCCACCCAAAGAACGAATCCACGTTGAATAGCGTGGCTTCGAAAATGCCCGGGCCGCCTGCGGGCATTGTCCCATCCGAGAGCAGAATCGGCCAATAGTCCAGAAAATACGCGTCGCGCAGCGTGGATTCGACGCAGACGTTCGTGGCGATCCCTGCGAAAAATAGAAATTGTATCCCACGCATGCGCAATTGCGAATCGAGCGTCGTGCCGGCAAATCCACTGTAACGCGTTTTGGTGATTACGAGATCTCCGGACTGCGGCACGAGGTCGTCCACAATCGCCGCATCCCAGGTCCCTTCGGTGAGTAGTTTTCCCTTATACTCCGGCCGGGTCCGCATGGTGTGCATCGCCAGCTCTTTGTAGCAATTGGGCGAACGCGCGCCGCCGGCATCGCTCAAATCGGGCTTGTAGGCCATGCGCAGATACACTACCAGCACAGCCGCCGATCGCGCGGCGACGATGATGTCTCGAATTGTCCTCAAGACGCGCGGCGCATCTGCCAGGTCCACCCCCGCTATGTCGAGCAGCCCGCCCTTGCTCGCGAAAGCATTCTGCATGTCCACGACGACGATCGCCGACTTGGCGAAATCGACGTCGATTGCCTCCGGCTTGGCGTTTAGCGTCGGCATGTTCGTGCAGTGGAGGAAAGTACTCCTCGGGATAAACATCTTACGAGCGCAACTTTGCCCGAAGCGCTCGACGCTCGCGGTTGCAAATTCGGAATCCAATTTCTCGGGGACTCGGACTGTGGTGATAAGGATACGCCCCTGAAATCTGATGCACCAGGCGGCGAGCAAGCATTCTTGCCGCTTGCTCGCTGTCTATGCAATTCGTCAGAATATGAACTTCATCGCAAACTGAAGCTGTCTGGCGTTGAACATGGTCCTGGGTAGACCGAACTCGGGAACCGGTTGAAATGGGATAACCAGCACCCCACCGGAAGCGCCACCGGGAGTGGGAGCAAGTGATCCAGCCTGAGGCACGCCTGGAACCGCCGGGATGGGGCCAACCGGGCAGACTGTGGAGGGGTCCGAGTGCTCGATGGCAATCGTCGTTGCGTCCTTGTAGCGGCCGGGGATGCTGGGCGGCGTCCCACAGAAGACCGGCGAGCCATACACGGAAGTGACCTCATCGACATTCGGACGATTGAAAAGATTAAATGCGTCCACGCTCAATTCGACCTGTCGATTCTCGGGTAATTTGAACGCGCGCGAAACGCGCAAATCCAAAGTCCTCAGCCCATCACCGTAATACGTGTTCCGGGGAATCAAGGTGTTGCACTGGTTGACAGCGGGACAGACGGCCGTCAAAGGCGCGCCCCCCACGCGATCCGTTGCCACTCCCGCGATGTCTCCGAGCGTATTGTTCCCATAAAAAATCGTGAATGGCCGTCCCGTTTCCACGGTGACGATGCCACTGAGGGAGAAATTCCGGTACCAGCCCGTGATCGGCGCCGCCAACGTAAAGTTGGTTACAAAGCGATGGCGCAGGTCCTGGTTGGAGTTGGCACGCTCCGTGTTGTAGTCGAATTGGTTGACAGGCAGATTGATGAACGTGGTGAAGTTGCCGTTGTCAATCGTATGGGAATAGGTGTAGTTGGCGGTCATGCTGAAATACTTGCCAAGCCTCTCCATCCCTGTAACCGAAAGGCCGTGATAGACCGCATTGGCTACGTCATTGTTGTAGTCCATCAATCCCGCGCTTACCGTCTGTAAGCCGGAACCGGCAGCCCCTGCAAAAAAGGGTCCCAGACCCGCTATCGCTCCCGTGCCAAGCGTGGGTGTGCCAGTACAAGGAGATGTCGACCCGTCGGCATTCACCAAGCCGGGTACCCACTCCGGAGGGCCACCGGGGCCCAATGTCAGTGGGTCGGTAGGCGGGCCTGATTTCGTGGTGCCCACCGGACACGGGATATTGATGTTGTTGCCGCGCACGAGGTGGTGAGCCGCTACGAAGAGGTAACTGAGACTGAGCGCGAAGCCGCCGCCAAGCTGCCGGTTGATTTCCAAGCTGCCTTGCTCTGCGTACGGCAGCTTGCTGTTGTGTTCCATGCCGCCGGAGCCGACACCACAGGCCCCGTTCAACGCGCATGTTCCGGCCATTTCGATATTACCGCCATCAATGCCATCATAGCCACCGGTGGCGATGATGCCGGCGGCAATGCTCGACGCGCCTTGCGCAGCCGGGAATCCAAAAAGCTGATAGCCTTGGCCGGCTTGCCCTTGATTGGACTCTATCCCCGTGAGATTTTGTGGAAGTATGCCCGCGGCTTTGCAGGCAGTGGCGATCGATGCCGGCGCATTGTTGCCGCAGAGGTAGCCGCCAACAACCTTTTGTGTGTTTGGCACAAAGAAGAAAGTCATGTCATAGCGGTCAAAAAACAAGCCAAACCCGGCGCGAACGACCGTCTTGCTGTCCGGCGAGTAGGCGATGCCCAATCGCGGTTGCCATCCGCGATAGTCGTTGTTCACGTACTGCGAGAGACCTGATTCGAAATCCCAACGAAGACCGTAATTCAGCGTTAGCTTGGGAGTGACTCGCCAAGTGTCCTGCGCAAAGCCACCCCAGTAGCCGTGATTGATGATGTGAGTGTAGTTCCCGAATAGCGACGGCGGAAACGCATTGTCCCAGGTTGAAGTGTTCAACGGATTGCCGCCCGCGACTGTGACCAGCGGCGCGCACGGAGTGGCCGAGCATGCGGTCGGGCTTGTTGGGAGCGGTGTGCCGGCGTAAGTGAAAACCACACCGTTATACGTAGGGGGAAGCGGACAAGGAGCGGCGTTCGCGACGCTGCTCGGAACGGGCTTCTGCTTCCCAACCGGCAACGTCGAATTGTAGAACGATGCGAATGCGGCGAGGCAACCCAGCCCCGGAGAGCTCACGACAATCGCCCGGACAGGCGTGAATCCGGGAAAAGTGTCCGAATCCCAAATGTAGTTGCCGTCAAAGCCGAATTTCACCAAGTGGCTGCCCTTGATCCAGGAGAGCGAGTCGGCGAACTGGAGGCGCCTCTCGTATTTCCGGTCATCAGTTCCAAAGTTGTGGCCGAGCTCAAGGTCGTTGGTGATGCTGAAATCGGGCTGCCCCGTGGCGCCCGGAAAGTTGTAGTGCCGCTGGGCCCACTGCACTAATGCGCTGTTGATCAAGGTGGGCTTCAGGGTCGAGTCCAGCGTTCCGAACACGGATTGATCGCGGACGCGGAGGTTGCGGCCTCCGCTCGGAACTCCGATGCCGCCTCCGTCCAGCGTCTGGCCGACCAGCTCGCCATCAGCGCGAGTATCTCCCACGTTATAGCGAATTCCCAGGTGGTTGTTGGAACCGATCTGATCGTCGAACCTGGCGAAGCCCGTGTCTTCATTGTCCGTTTTCAGGAACCCATTGAGGTAACTTATATTCGTCGCGGTGCAGCTGCTTAGCCCCGTGGAGCAGCCTTCGGGCGCAAGTCCCATCAAGGCCTTGGAGTCGTCAAGGACCTGAAGGTTATTGATCAGGTCCGGGGGGTAGGTCGGCGACTCGCCTCGCCGCTTGCCCTCGTAGTTCACGAAAAAGAAGGCCTTGTCCTTCCGGATGGGTCCGCCAAGCGTTCCCCCAAAGGAATTTTGCCGCAGTTCGTGCGGCAGGGGAGCAGGCTGCAAAAGCCCACGTGCATCCGTGGCGCTGTTTTGGAAGAACTCATAGACCGAGCCGTGAAGGTTGTTGGTGCCGCCCTTGGTCACGATGTTCACGATGCCGCCTGCCGCGCGGCCGTATTCTGTGCCGAAGCTGTTATTCACCACGCGGAATTCCTGCACCGACTCCTGCGGGGGAGTCACGCGCTGCACGCCGGTGTGCATGCTGATGAAATCGGCGCCATCCACCATGATTTCGTTGCTGAACGAGCGCATACCGCCGAAAGAGATCTGCGTCGTTTGAAAGTCCGTAAAGGTGGTCCCCAGGCTGGTGCGGCTGGTGGCCACGCCGGGCGTGAGGAGGGCGAAATCGGTGAACAGGCGCCCGCTGATCGGGAGAGATTCGATTTGCTGCGGCTGAACGACCTGGCTGATTTCCGTCTTGGTCGTCTCGATCACCGGTGTCTCGGTGGTCACCACTACGTTTTGCTCGCCGGAGGCGACTTTCAGAGAGACGTCAGCATTCGCCGTCTGGCCGACGGTCAGCACAATCCCGGTCTCGGTGAACTTGGAAAAACCGGAGGCTTCCGCCGTCAAGTCGTAAGTTCCGGGCGGCACGCTCGCGAGGATGTAAAGGCCGCTCTCATTGGTGGTAGCGGTGTAGGCGCGGTTGGTGCCTGTGTCACGAAGTGTAACTGTTGCCTTGACGACGGCGCCACCGCTCGCGTCCTTTACGGTGCCGATTAACGTGGCGCCGGTCGCGCCCACTTGGGCGAACGCCGGATAGCCGCCGGCAAACAGCAGTGCGAAAATCACCAAAGTCACAATGGTCGTGCGTGCCCTCATTGGACACCCCTTTCCATGAGAAATAGCCACCCCGTGATCGGAACTACTTGTTCGCAGTATCGGTTAAGATAACCCCGCTTGCGCACCTGTAACGCCAGTGCCACCCTTTGTCAAGCCTTTAATCGAACGGTCCGTGCGAATAGCGGCCAAAGACCGCTATTCGAAGCCACACCAGCATGGCACTTCTCGACCTCACTAGCTTTTTGGAAAGCCAGGACTTTCCCTTACACTTTCAACCCGAACAACTTAAGCGCATTTTCCTTCAGGATTAGGGGCCGCACTTCGTCCCGGATGGCGATCTTCTCGAAATCGGCCAGCCAGCGGTCCGGCGTGATCAGGGGATAGTCGGATCCGAATAGAACTTTGTTCTTCAACAGAGTGTTGGCGTACTGAATGAGCGTTGACGAGAAATACTTCGGCGACCAGCCGGAGAGGTCAATGTAAACGTTGGGCTTGTGAAGACAGATCGAAATTGCCGCGTCCTGCCAGGGGAATGAAGGGTGTGCCATGATGATGGGCATCGACGGAAAGTCGACGGCCACGTCATCGATGGGCATGGGGTGCCCGTACTTTAGGCGTACGCCACCTCCTCCCGGCATGCCCGTCCCGATTCCGCTATGCCCGGTGTGGAAGATCACCGGCAGTCGCGCCTCAGCGAAGACTTCGTACAGCGGGTAAGCCAGGGAATCATTCGGGATAAATTTCTGAATCGGCGGGTGGAGTTTCAGTCCTCGTACTTTCCCCGCGGAAACCAGGCGCTTCGCTTCTTGCACACCCTCCGCGCCCCGGTTCGGATCAATGCTCGCAAACGGAATCGCGACATCGGAATTCTGCTCGGCAAACCGCACGACTTCCTCGTTCGAGACGCGCGGCCTTCCCGTAAGCTGCTCGTCTACCGCAAAAATTACAAAAGCGATCTTTCTTGAGCGGTAGTACTCGGCGAGCCCAGCTGCGTCCCGAGCGGCGCCGCTGTCGCCGAAATATTTCTTGGCCGCCGCGTCAGTCGCCGTGCGATCGTCCGTGGATTCCAGGTGGACGTGAACGTCAAAGGCCGCGAGCGATTCGACATCTATCCGCAGAGAGGGATTCATCGGGGCTCCTTCGTGAGAGTAAGAACGTGGGCGGGAATGGGTTCGCGATAGAGATCTTCGACGAGCGCGGCCCGATTTCTCAGAACCGTTTTTTGATTAATGGAACCTTTGTCCGTAATTTCCTGCGCTTCGATCGAAGGCGGCGTGTCCAGCAGGATCGCGCGTTCAACGCGAGTGGTGCTCCCCGTGCTAGCCGAA
Organism: Verrucomicrobiia bacterium; assembly: GCA_035604385.1. Classification (GTDB taxonomy): domain Bacteria; phylum Acidobacteriota; class Terriglobia; order Acidiferrales; family UBA7541; genus Palsa-360. Next base: position 9,633 of record DATNIO010000191.1, read on the forward strand.
GCAAATGAGTCCAGCCGTTCTTGAAACACTGTCCGAACCTCGAGGCGCGCAAGAATCTCCGCCGCTGTTGCGAATGGCGATAACCCCGAGCAAAGTGTCCGGCACATTTGTAAAGCCGGAAAAAACAACGCGGTCGTATAGTCGCGGTCGGGTCCTGCGAGGACGACATCCTGTACGAGACTCCCGAAATGAGCAAGCAGGCGCATTCGCAAGGGGCCGACCCTCACCCAAGTCCCAGTCGAATTTTTGAAATCCTCGTTGAGTCGCCCATCGAAAACAAACCCTTTCAACGGATCCTGCGGATCAGCAAACTTGATCGCATCGCCGAGCCGGTAGTAGCCCTCTTCATCAAAAGCCGCTGCAGTTAATTCCGGGCGGCGCCAAAAGCCGTGAGTGATCGATGGTCCGCGCAATCGCGCCTCGAGCTTTTCTTCAACCGGGACCAGCTTCAGCTCGACACCCGGGACAGGCAATCCCAGGGAGCCCGATGAAGCGCCTTCCATCCCCGTAGAGAGAGCATACGGAGCGCTTTCCGTTGCGCCTAACCCGGTGACGACGAGAATCTCTTCACCACAGGTTTCAAACGCAAGATCCTGGAGCGCGTCCCAGATGTGCTGGCTGAGTCCTGCGGCGGCAAAAAAAAGGAGATTCAAACGGCTGAAGAAAGTCTGGCGCAGATCAGCGTCGGTTCGCAGGTGCGCGACCAACATCTCGTAGCCTTTGGGCACATTGAAATATGCGGTTGGCGCGATCTCACGCAGGTTGCGCAGCGTCTCGCCGAACAAATCAGGCGTAGGTCTGCCCGCATCGATATAAAGGGAACCGCCATTGTACAGCGCAATCCCAAAATTGTGGCTCCCGCCAAAAGTGTGATTCCAGGGCAGCCAGTCGCATAACACCATAGGCTCGTCTCCCAGCGACGGCATCATTTGCAGGAGCATTTCCTGATTCGAGCAGAGCATGCGGTGAGTGGTGATCACTCCTTTGGGCAGGCCCGTCGAACCGGAGGTATACAGAATTTTTGCGATGGAGTCCGGTCCGGTCCGCCGGTTGGCTTCGTCCACTACCGCGGACGGCTCCGAGCTTTCCAACTCCTCCAAGGAGATGGAATGCATTCCCTCCGGGCGAGAGTTTTGAAAAACGATTTCCGTATCGCCCTGCGGGACTGCCTTCAGCGCCGGTGCGAACGGTGCGCCTTCGTCGGCGAACACCATGGCCGGGCCGAAGTTCTGCCACACGTAAGAGAGCGCCGTAAATTCCCTGACCGCCAAGGAATACGCTGGAGCAATGGGCGCGTATGGAATGCCCGCGTACATTGCCGCCAGAGCCAGCAGTCCATGCTCGATACTGTTTCCCGAAAGAATCATCAGCGGCCTGCTGGCCGAAAGTCCGTGATCAAGCAGCCCCTGCGCGAGCCTTCGCGCCCGCACCAGGGCCTCAGCGTAGGTCACGGTGCGCCACTTGCCATCCGCCGCCCGCTCCGCGAGAAAGATTCGCCCGGGCGCCCGGCCCGCCCACGATTCCAGGCGATCGGTGACGCGCGCAGGGTACTCACCGAGCGGCTGCGGTGAGCGCACGTAGATCACGCCGTTGTCTCGGCGATCCACGATCGCCTGCAGCGAGGCAACGCGAACGGCGCGCACAGGTCTTTTGGTCAATGATGCCAATCGTTCCCACTCCCGGCCTGCGGATTTCTCCGCAATTGCTTGCTACCTTCGCGTTTCTGCCTCTCAACTCTACCCGGAACTGGGCTGTTGGCAAGCGAACAAGTCATCCGCAGACTGCGAAAAACTCTACCGCGAATGGCCGGACAAGCACGAGTCAGCCGCTCGCGCATGGCCGATTATCGTCGAAAAATTGCAGCAGAGAAATGTACATTCATCCGCATACTCTTGACACGGAGAACCCAAGACGATAGGAAAGCAAGGAATTCTCTTTGTCGAACGTGCCGGGCCAAATTTGGGATTCAGGGTAAAGAATGCCGATGCGGAGAGCAACGGAGAGGTCGAAGTGCGGCAACGGAGAATACAGGAGTGCTTCGTATCTAGCGATGTATTTATGCGCAGCCATCGTCGCTTGTCTTGGATGCGGAACGCAACATCCCTCAAATACGTCACAAAAAAGTCCTGCGGCTGGAAGACAATCGAGAGAAGTCGATAGCACAAGGATCATCCACGCCGACGACGAGCCGGGAAACTGGATGACGTATGGACGGACGTACAACGAGCAGCGCTTCAGCCCGCTCAAGCAAATCACCGATGGAAATGTGAATCAGCTTTCGCTGGCCTGGCATTACGATCTGGACACGCGGCGCGGGCAAGAAGCCACGCCATTGGTCGTGGACGGCGTCATGTACTTCACGACGGCCTGGAGCAAAGTGGTTTCTGTCGACGCCGCGTCCGGCGCACTCCGCTGGGAGTACGATCCGAAAGTTCCGCCCGAATGGGCGGTGAACGCGTGTTGCGACGTAGTGAATCGAGGCCTGGCCGCATGGAAGGGAAAAGTATTTCTCGGCACGCTGGATGGAAGACTGATCGCCCTTGACGCCGCCACCGGCAAGCCTGTCTGGGAAACTCTGACGATCGATCCCAAAGTGCGCTACACGATTACCGGCGCGCCCCGCGTAGTGAAAGGGAAAGTGATCATCGGGAACGGCGGCGCGGAAATGGGCGTCCGTGGGTACGTTTCAGCCTATGACGCGGAAACGGGAAAGCTCGCGTGGCGCTTTTATACCATCCCGGGCGATCCTTCGAAGCCGTTCGAAAGCCCCGTCCTGGAAAAAGCGGCGAAAACGTGGAGCGGCGAGTGGTGGAAGAACGGCGGTGGAGGCACGGTCTGGGATGCCATGGCTTACGACCCACAGCTCGACTTGTTGTACATCGGCACGGGGAATGCCGATCCATGGGCGCGAAAAATCCGGAATGCTCATGCCGGAGACAATCTGCTATCCTCGTCGATCGTCGCTCTCCGCCCAGACACGGGTGAATACGTTTGGCACTATCAGGAAAATCCCGGCGACGAATGGGACTTCGACTCAGACGAACAGATCATCCTGGCAGATTTGCGAATCGACGGGCAGCTTCGCCAGGTTCTGCTGCACGCACCGAAGAATGGTTTCTTTTACGTTCTAGACCGCGCCACCGGCAAGGTTTTGTCCGCGAAGCCCTTCGTCCCAGTGACATGGGCCACCGGGATCGACTTGGGGACCGGCAGGCCTATTGAATCGCCTGAAGCGCGCTATGAGGCGAGCAACAAGCCGTCCGTCGTTTCGCCCGGCCCTGGCGGAGCGCATACCTGGCAACCAGCGTCGTATAGTCCGGACACGGGACTGGTTTATTTTCCGGTGCTGGAGTCCGGGTTTGTTTATAAATCGGCGGAGCATTTCAGCCACAGTTCGTTCGCCATGAACACTGGGACAGACGTGGTGGCGGCGGGCATGCCGCAGGAACCGATGATCAAGAAAGCAATTCTGGGAAGCATCAAAGGCCATTTGACGGCGTGGGATCCCGTCAAGCAGAAGGAAGTTTGGCGAGCCGACCGGCCGGGGCCCTGGAATGGAGGGGCGCTATCCACAGCCGGCAACTTAGTTTTTGAAGGTACCGGCTATGGCCAATTCGAAGCTTTCCGCGCGAACTCAGGCGAAAAAATCTGGTCTGCATCGACGCAGAGCGGGATCACCGCCGGCCCCATCTCCTACACGGTGAATGGCGAACAGTACATAGCGGTTCTCGTCGGCTGGGGCGGCGTGCTGCCTCTCGCCGCCGGGGAAGTCGCCCTGCAAAATCCGCGCATGAATAATGTGCCGCGGATGCTGGCGTTCAAGCTGGGAGGAAATGCCAGCTTGCCGCCGGCGCCAGAGGTGAAGCCACTAGTCCTAACGCCTCCAGCCACAATCGCGAGCCCCACCACTGTCAAGAAGGGCGAAGAGCTGTATCAACGCTACTGCGGCAGTTGTCATGGCGACGTTGCCGTAAGTGGCGGGGTTCTGCCCGACCTGCGCTATTCCGGCGCATTGGCAAACCAACAATGGTTCAGCATTGTGATGGACGGATTGCTCGCCCCATACGGGATGGTCGCATTTTCGAAAGAACTGTCGCGAGAAGATGCCGAAGCAATCCGGGCTTATGTTATTTTCAGAGCCAATCAGAGTCTGGCCGAGAAGCAGGGAAATCAAAAATGAATGACTGCTTCTTTCTCGTGGGCGGATATCAATGCACCGCGCGCTTGGCTCCTTGCCAATAGGGAGCGCGGAGTTTCTTGCGATCGATTTTCCCTGCGGGGGTCTTCGGAATTTCCGGGAGGAATTCCACGGATTTGGGAGCCTTAACGCCACCTAGCTTCTTTTTACAATGCGCAATGACTTCCTCTTCGGTTAAGGACTTGCCTTGACGGACAACGATTAGGCCTTTCACGGCTTCGCCCCAGGTTTCATGCGGGACGCCAATCACCGCGCACTCGTACACTTGCGGCAGCGCCATGATGGCCGCTTCCACTTCACCCGAGAACACATTGAAACCACCCGAAATGATCATGTCCTTCTTGCGATCCACAATGTAGAAGAAGCCGTCATCATCGCGATATCCGACATCGCCCGTGTGGTGCCATCCAAACGTTCGAACGTCGGCCGTGGCCTCAGGCAAGTTGAAGTAGCCAGGCGTAACGAGCGCTCCGCGAGCGACAATCTCTCCGGGTTGGTTGGGCGGCAGGAGCTTTCCTTGATCGTCCATAATTGCGAGGCGCACACCATAGGTGGCTTTGCCGCAGCTTCGCAATCGCTCCTGGTGATCCCCGGCAGCGGCGGCGGCCACGGTTTCCCGGTCCAGCCAGGTCATCAGCATGGGAACTTCTGTTTGGCCGTAGCACTGGCACATGCAGGGGCCGAAGATCTCCACTCCCTCTTTGAAGCGATCGGGCGATACCGGCGAAGCAGCCAGCAAAAGTATCCGGAGGCTGGAATGATCGCACCGCCGCACATCGGGGTAGGCAAGCAAAGCATAAAACGCTGTGGGCGGGAGGAAGACGTGAGTTACGCGGTGGACTTCGATGCTGTGGAGGACTGCTCCGGCATCGAATCGCGGCAAGACCACATTGGTGGCTCCCATTCCGAACATAGCAAACGCGACCGGTCCTGCCGCATGGGAAAGCGGCGCTGTGGTGAGACAAACCGGAGGTCCGTCCGCGCACTGCCAGTAATGTGCGGCCATTTCCACGAATGCGCTCCAGGAATCGCTCGTAACTCGAACCCCTTTCGCCGGCCCGGTGGTGCCGCCGGTGGCCACGAGCCCGACCAGCCGGTTGGGATTCCCCCGCGGATCGGCCCAATCCGGCGGTTCGCTTTGAACCGGCTGCTCGAGGAACTGCGCGAGCGAAGGGTCGCCATGGTATTCGGAATCGATGCAAATGAAGTGGCGTAGTGCCGGCACTCGTGACTTTAGCTCTTCGACCTGCTCGCCAAAGCTGCTGTGGTAGAAAAGCCAGCTCGTTTCGGCGTAGTTCATGAAATCCGCATTGGCGTCGAGGGCATTGCGATAATTGATGGGGACCCACGTGCCGCCGGCGCGCAGTATGCCAAGCATGCACACCAGCACGCGCGCGTCGTTGGGAGAGTAGATCGCCACGCGATCCTCGTCGCGCAAGCCGCCGGCCCACATCGCGCGGGACACGCGTTCGCTTGCCGCGCGCAATTCGCGGTACGTGTAGCGGGAGTTCCCGTCAACCAGGGCAACCCGGTCGGGAAAATTCTCAGCAGCCTTGTCGAAATAATCGATCGCCTGCACGGTTGTATCGCCGTCTTCAGAGCGCTTGCGCTGAGAAACGACCAGCCTCGGCTCCCCATGCTTCTTCTGCGACTTCCACGACCAGCCGCAGTTTCGCCATTTGCTGCTCCTCCGTCAAGCGGTTGCCTTCCGTCGAACTCGCAAAGCCGCACTGAGGGCTAAGCGAGAGCTGGTCGAGATCGATGTACTTGGCGGCCTCGTCGATGCGGCTCTTCAGCAAGTCCTTGGATTCCATCTGGGGAAGCTTGCTCGAGACGAGGCCGAGCACGACCGCTTTGTGTTTCGGCACGAGGCGCAACGGATCAAACGTGCCGGCACGTGCCGTCTCGTACTCCAGGAAGTATGAATCGACGTTAATTTTGTTGAAAAGGACGTCTGCAATGGGATCGTCCCCGCCCTCCGTGAACCAGCCGCTCTGGTTATTTCCGCGGCAGAGATGCATGGCCAGATGGAGGGACGGCGGACGGTTGGCGAATGCGCGGTTTATGATTTCAGGATACAGATCGTTCAGCAGATATCGCGGATCGTCTCCACGAGCTTTCACCATGTTCTGAAACGTTTCGTTGCACAACGTGGCCATGGGCGGGTCATCCACCTGCAGATATCGGCAGCCCGCATCGTAGAGCGAATTCATTTCCTTTTGGTAGGCGTCAACGATGTCAGTCCAGAAAAGGTCCATGTCCGGATAGGCGCCTTTGCGTATGGCGGCGCTCCCGGATGTGAAATGCAGAATGATGGGGGAAGGGAGGGTCACTTTTGGTGTTCGTTTGGTGATGGACCGAAGAAAGCGGAAGTGATCGGCGTAAATCGGCGCACTCCATCGCATGCGCGATACAACCTGGGCCCATGGAACGGGAATCTTGCGGCCCTCATGGTCGACAAAGTAGGCCGCCGAGCTTTCCATCCGCACTTCCACACCGCCAAGGCCTCGGACGAAGAAGTCCGTATAGAAGTCCTCGCGGCGAAACTCGCCGTCGGTGATCGATTGCAATCCAATCTGCTCTTGCTGGGTGACGACCCTGCGGATAGCTGCATCCTCGACGGATTTCAATTCTTGAGCCGAGATTTTTCCCTCGGATCGATCCTGGCGGGCCTTCTTGAGTTCCGGAGGCCGCAGTAGACTTCCTACGTGATCAGCACGAAATGGCGGGTTGTGTGGAGCGGCGGCTGTCATAAAAGCTCCTCCTGCTATCTGAATTGTTATTGTTGGTCCCGAATGTTTCCGATCATCGGCTTGTTCGCCGTCTAGAGCAATCGGTTTCTTTTCGCATAAGCCGAAGCTCTTAGGCGACTTTCATTTTTGAAAGCCCGTGATCTTCCAGAACTTTCAGGAGGCTGCGCGCCCCAAAAGCCTCAGCGATGGAGGCGAAGCCGGCCTTGCGGGGACTCGAATGAACGAGATGCTGAGCCGCATACGCCTGGATCAAGCCTGTTTGTTTGTAGCAGCAGTTCCCGAACAGGAAACACTGTGTGAATTCCGTTGCTCCCCGTCCCACGATTACATCTATGGTGCGATTCTCTCGGGGATTCTCTCGCGGCGGCGTGCCCGCTTGAACTGAATTCGCCATCTCAGCGAGTCGGCGCTCGCGTTCCGCTTTGGGTAGAGGCGCGATATCTTTCAGGTACATCTTTTCCGTGGCCACCACGCTCTCCATGATCTGCCGGTCCAGCAGCCCGCCAAAGGATCTTACGTTGGCAACTTGCGGGTGGTCCTTGAACCACACCGGGTGGGGGAACCCGCCCCATGCCAGAGCCAATTGCGTCTGGATCTGCCCGGGCGCAAAAACTTCAAGCGCGGTCGCCGACGGCCAGAGTTTGTACTGGTTCTGCTCCAGAAAATACGCTTCGGTCTGCAGCACTGCAAAAATCGTTTGCGTCGATCCGAATGTGGGAGTTCCCCGGAACATCGTCAGGATTTCGAGCGTGTCGATCGTGGTGTTCTCCAAAATAATGCGCGCAGCCGCGTCGCTTGGAGCCGACATGAAGGCGGTGGCGGGGGCTGCGAGTAATCCGCGCTTTGCGAAACCGTCGCTCCATTTCTCCGCGACTTGACGGATCCACGCTTGTTCGCCGCTGATGTCCAGATAGTGGCAACCAGATTTTAAACAGGCCTCGATCACACGCGGACCGCTGTACATGAACGGGCCAACCGTATTGCAAACGACTTTCGCGCCGGAGAACAATTTGGCCAGTTCGTCCACGGAGTTTCCAACCTCCGCGACTTCATAGTCCGCCGTCTCAATTCCAGGTACCTGCTTCATCACCTGTTCAATCTTGGCGCGATTCCGACCCGCGGCAATGAACGGAATGTTGTATTCGCGCAGGTATTCCACGACCAGCCTGCCGGAAAAGCCGCTCGCTCCGTAAACGACAACAGGTTTGCTTGCTGACATTCCAATTTCCTCACGTCTGGGCTGATCGACCCGTCAATTCGGGAAATTCTCGCTTCAATTTGAAGCACATACTAAAGGTCTGAATTGTTTGGAAAGAAGAAATCCGCGGCGCGTGGCGATAATCGCCCGGAGGCGCTGCCTTTCAGGTTTGTACGTAATTCATCGTGGTCTTGAATGCTTTCGAGACCGCCTCGTCCAGAGGCATCCGGCGGAGTTCTTCGGACAGAACCTCAATCCCCCACGGTCCCGCATAGCCCGTTTTCCGAATGCACTCGACGAAACCTTTCACGTCAAACTCGCCCTCGCCGCAGAATCTCCGGTGGTTGATGGTGTCTTCATGCAGGCTCCAGGGCGCGACGAACGTCCCGTCGTTCAGTTCAACACCGACGATCCATTTCAGGGGCACCTGCTGCAAATCTTCGTACGGAACGCGCATCTTGGCGAGATGCCACAGGTCGAATAAGATGCCGCCATTCGCGGCTTCCGCGCCCTCAATCATGGTTAAACAATCCTTCAGCGTATCGATCATGCCAAACGGCATCAGTTCAAATCCGATTTTCGTGCCATGCTCGGCCGCATCGGAGCACAACGCGGCGAAGGCTTCGATGGTCTGAGGCATGGAATACTTTTCATGATAGAAATCGCCGACCTTAACGTGATGCGCTTCGAGCGCGACGGCTGCCTTCAGTAGTTTGCGCCTCAGAATATCGGACTGTTTCTTTCTTTCGCCTTCCAGAAACCAATCGCCCAGGAATTCCAATTCGACGTGCGTGATTCCATGATCGTCCAGGATCTGCTTCATCTCGGCCAAGCTTCGACTCTCAAGAGTGTGATCCAGATCCGCGTGCCAGATTCCCACTCCCTTGAACCCCGCTTTTGCGACTGCCCGCACGCGGTCCTTGAAGTCGAAGGTACTATATTCCCGGTCTGTGTGCGGAAGCGCTCCGCCCGAAATCGTCCAGTAGGAAGCGAGTAATTCGACGTTGTTCGTCATTGAATAGCCGGTTGATTCCTGGAATGTCGGTCAGGCCATCGCCGCTCGTTTGGCAAGCACGGATTTGGCCGCATCGATGATCTTGTCCTCGTTCGGCAGAACATAATTTTCCAGCGGTTCGCTGAAAGGAACGGAAGTGTCCGCGGCCGTGACCAACCGCACCGGTGATTTCAAGTACTGGAGAGCGTGCTCGGCAACCTCTCCGGCAATCGTGATGGCAGCGGAGGCGTGACGTGGGGCTTGATCCACAAGCACGAGACGCCCGGTTTTCTTTACGGATTCCACGATCGTCCCGACATCCAACGGCGCCAGTGTGCGCGGATCGATGACTTCAGCGCTGATCCCTTCTTTCGCCAGACGTTCCGCCGCAGCCAGCGATTTCTGCACCATCCAACCAGTCGCGACAATCGTCAGATCCGTTCCGGAACGCTTCACATCCGCTACGCCGAACGGGATCACCTCATCGCCCTCCGGCACTTCTCCCTTCTCCAGTGTCAGGAGGAAGTGCTGCAAGAAAATCACGGGATTGTCATCGCGAATCGCCGCCTTCATCAGTCCCTTGGCATCGGCCGGCGTCGAGGGGAGTGCGACCTTCAAGCCGGGCGTCCCCATGACCAGGTGATACAAGCAATTCGAGTGCTGTCCGGCCCATCCAGCGGCAAATCCATAACCCGCCTTGAAAACGACCGGGATTTTGACGCGGCCTCCGGACATGTAGCGGAAGCGCGGCGCCTCGTTAATCACCTGGTCGAAGGCAACGAGCATGAATTCACTCATCCACAATTCGACGATGGGCCGCAAGCCGGTCATCGCCGCCCCAATCGCCATGCCCATCTCCGCCGTTTCCGAAATCGGAGTAATCCGAATGCGGTCCTTTCCGAACATCTTCAGCATAGGATCGCGCTCGGTCATCCCCATGTTTTGTCCGTAGAAGATGACGTTAGGATCGCGTTGCATCTCTTCAATGATCGCGGTGGCAATCGCTTCGCCATACATCATTTCCTTTGCCATGGCTCGTTCCCCCTATGCGTAAACGTATTTCAGCGCATCTTCCGGCGCAGGCTGCGGGCTGGCCAAGCCAAAACGCACCGCTTCTTCCATTTCCGCGCGAACCTTCTCTTCGATGCCGTTCGCATCCGCGTCCGTCATTACGGCAGCTGCGATCAGTTTTGAACGGAACTTTGGGATCGGGTCATTCGCCTTCGCGGATTCGAATTCCGCTTTTCTCCCGTAGACTTCCACGGCCTCGTGTTTTGGGAATTGTGTCGGCACGGGCGGCACGGTGATCGCGTTTCCATGGGCGCTCAAACGGTAGAACTTGGACTCGATCAAGCTGGGACCCTGGCCGGCTCTCGCGCGCTCGGAAGCTTTCTTGACTTCGTCGTACACCGCGAGCGGGTCAGTGCCATCCACGGTCACACCGGGGATGCTGTAGGCCTGCGCCTTCTTCGAAAGTGGGTCGCCGGCCGCATCGTTTGCGTCCTCGAGACTCACATGGGTGTATGCCTGGTATTCGTTATTCTCAAGAATGAAGACGACCGGCAATTTCCATACCGCCGCGATATTCAGCGATTCGTGAAACGCTCCTTGTTTTGAAGCGCCATCTCCAAAAAAGCTGTATACCACTTGGCCCGTTTTCTTCACCTGGGCCGTCAAGGCAACGCCGGCTGCATGTGCGATGCCGGCGCCAATGATCCCGGTGGCCCCGGGAAAATCATGATCGGGATCCGCCAGATGCATCGATCCGCCAAACCCTCCGCAGATGCCGTCTCTTCGCCCGTACAATTCCGCCATCATGTTTCGTGTGGCTGTTCCGAGCACAATCGGATAACCATGGCATCGGTAGCTCGGCATCACTGGATCATGGCTATTTCTTGTGGCCAGCGACCCGACAATCGAAGCTTCGGCCCCGTCGCCGAGATGCGTGTGCCCGCGAATCACGCCCGGATGCTCGACGAACGTTCGCTTGACGCGCTCCTCGAACTCGCGGATGCGAACCATTTGCGTCCACATCCAAATCAGGCGCTCTTTTCCAAGCTGTTCCGACGGTTTCATGACTGGCCCTTTCTCTCCTCAGTCCTGAGGAATTGCATCACCGACTTGCCCGATCTGGCAAACCGCGTCGCCCACCGGCACTTCGGCGCCTTCCTTGGTGAGAATTTTCAGCAGAATTCCCTCGACCGGAGAATCCAATTCGTAGTTCACCTTCTCCGTCTCCAACTCGACGACCGCCTCGCCGCGTTTCACGGCTTCGCCTTCTTGCTTGAGCCAACGCACTACGTTGACTTTTGTCGTGGGCAAGCCGCCGGTCTTCGGCACTTTGAGTGTGGTTACGATAAGAAGGTCTCCTTTTCCCGTGGGAATTTTGTATAGGGCGATTCCCGTGCAGTGTAGGACACGCGGCCAAGAGGCCACGGCCCACTTCGTTCCGAATGTTCGATAAACGCCCACGCCTTCATCCCAGGAGCAGGCAAAGTTCCTGCGCGGCGGCCCGAAGGTAGGGCAGGAATCGTGTTTGCATGTCTTGTACGGAGACACGCTGCCCGTTCACTCCCGAGTTTATCGCGGCGACAACGCGTCCCGTGCTATTTTGGACGGGAACCGCCATCGAACGCAGTCCGACTTCCAGCTCTTCGTCCACGATGGCATATCCGTCGCGCCGCACCGACAGCAGAGCACGACGCAGCTGTTCGACCGAAGTCAGCGTGCGGTCCGTGTAGCGGCTGAACTCGATGCGCGGCAGCAGCGATTCCATCTCTTCCGCCGGAAGATTCGCCAGCAGCACGCGTCCTATGGAAGTGCAGAACGCCGGCAGGCGCGTACCCACTCCCAGATCGATGGCCACTATGCGCGTTACGTTTGCTCGCGCTACGTAAACAATCTCAATCCCGTCCAGTATTGCGATCGAACTGGATTCGTGCAGGATGTGGCTGAGGCGTTCCAGCACGGGTTGCGCTACCGTGGACAGCGGCAGGGAAGACAAATACGAGTGGCCTATCGGCAGCACGCGAGAAAGGAGGTAAAACGTCCGCCCGTCGTCAGACCCTGCGAATCCTAACTTTGAAAGCGTGTGCAAGCATCGGCGCACCGATGCGCGGGGCAATCCCGTCCGCTTGCTCAATTGAGCGATCGAAAGATGGAGACTCTGCGGCGAAAACGCCTGGATCACGGTCAAACCACGCGCCAGCGAGGTCATGAAATTTGGGTCGCCGATGAATTGATCCAGCTTTGCAGCAAGCGGCGGCGCAGGCTCAGAACGGGGGAGGGAAGGCGGCGCCGTCTCATTGGCGCCGGAAGCGGAACGAAACTGCTTGTGGACTACCGCGATTGAAGTCACGCCTGCCATGAGATCCTCCATAGAGGCCTTCGGCGGGGAGATCGCGAAGGTATATCAACTGAGCGTTGTACGCACGGATTTTCGTTTATCGATATGGATGTCCCTTTGTACCTTCCCCCAATTCGCCTTCTGCCTCAGGGCGCTCTCGCTTCACCAGCGATTCAAGGTGTGATCACTCCAACTCAGCCCCAAACGCGCCGGGCAGTATCCACAACGAGCTTGAGCTTGGACCACTGCTGATCCTCGCTTAATAGGTTTCCCTCCGCTGTCGAAGCGAAACCGCACTGTGGACTCAGCGCCAGATTTTCGATGGGAACGTATTTCGACGCTTCCTCGATGCGCTTTGCAAGCACGTCGGGATCTTCCATCCGCGGGAGCTTCGAGCTGACGAGCCCCAAAACTACCGTCTTGCCCTTGGGCACAAAGCGCAAAGGCTCAAAAGTCCCGGAGCGTTCGTCATCGTATTCCAGCAGGAACCGGTCCGCCTCCAATGTTCCGAACAACTTTTCGGCGATCGAGTCGTACCCGCCTTCGGCATACCAGTGGCTGCGGTTGTTCCCTCGACACAAGTGAATGGCGAGCGTTACGCCGTCTTTCTTCGCCGCGAGGAAGCACGCGTTGTCGGCACGTACCGCTTCATCGAGCGCCGCGTCCGGTTCGGTTTTCAATTCCGTCTTGATCCATTCGCGCCACTTCGGGTCCATGTAGTAGCTGTAGCGCGGAGCATCGATCTGGATATACTTCACGCCCTCGGAAGAAAGCTTGCTGAGGTCGCTTTTCATGATCGCCACGATGTCCCAGAGCAGCGCCGAATGGTCTTTGTAAACCTTGTCCGTGACGCCGCTCTTGAAAGAGATGGCCGGGAATTGCGTAGCGCTTGGCAACGTCATTTTGATTGGCAGTGGACTATTTGCCTTTAAGAACGGCAACTCGTGGCCCGTTAGCGGCCGCACCTGACGCAGCTTCGAGGTAACGATTCCCGTCACGTTGCTGACCGAGGCGCCGGCGGCCTGTCCAGCTTTCCAGGTCCGCCCGACGCCGGCCGCCAGATCGAACCCCTCGACCGCGTCCGTGAAATCGCTCATGAAATTTCGCCGCCGCAGTTCGCCATCCGTGACGACCTCAAACCCGAGCTCTTTCTGTTTGGCAAGCACGCGCAGGATGTGCTGATCCTCGAGCCGCCGCAATTGATCTGGACTGGCGCTGCTCCTTGCTTTGAGCAAATCCGCGGGCCGCAGAAAACTTCCAATATGATCCGCTCTGAACGGTGCGGGCATGCTCTTACTCCTTTGGCGTTCCTTTGAGCGTAATTGTTTCCGGGAACCTTTCGAATGCGGGGCCTGCCTGGTGCTCCTCTAACCTGCCTAACGCCATCGCCAGCCTTGCCGCAATCTCGGTCACCAAACTGACCTTTTGCACCAGTTCTTTTCCGCGAAATCGCAGAGTGGGGCCCGCAATCCCTACGGCAGCGATGACTCGTTCATGCGCGCTCAGAACGGGCGCAGCCACGCCGCTCAAACCACGTTCCAGTTCCTGATGATCCACGGAATAGCCTCGCTGGCGGATCAGCCGCAGGTTTTCCTTCAGGCCCGGAAGCTGGGTGATCGTGAACTGCGTATATGGCCGCAGCGGGTTCCTCTTGATCACTTCATGGAGCTCGCCTTCGGTCATGTAGGCGAGGATCGCTTTCCCCGCCGCTGTGCAGTGGGGAGGGAACATTGAGCCCACTGGTGTGCAGACGTTGATGATGGTGTGAGACGAGTCCAAGCGGTCGAGACAAGTGACTCCGCCCGGGGTTGGCACCGCCAAGCTCACCGATTCCCGCGACCTTCGGGACATCTCCAATAGCAGGCGGCGCGCTTCACTTCGCAGCGTCCGCGACTCCACGGCCTTGTTGCCCAATTGGTAGAGCTTCAATCCGAGGCGGTATCGCTCGCTCTCCGCATTTCTTTCGATCAGTTCAAATCTTTCCATGGCTTTCAACAGACGGTGCACGGTGCCCTTCGTCAATCCCAACTCCGATGCCAGTTGAGTCACACCGGCTTCCGGCGCCTGTTCTCCCATGTACACCAGGATACGCAGGGCCTTCTGCAGGGATTTACTGGGACCCTTATCTCTCTCAGGCCTTCCCGCGGCGCTGCTGTGGCGTAGAAATGCGGCTGTAGCTGGTGGCATGGCACCCCCCCGAGGCCTGGTTCCATAATCGCCAGGAATCGAGCGCTTCCTATTGACCTGCGGCGGATTGTAGTTAAAATTTCGTCTGTGTCAATATGAAATTGCGTTCCACATCATGGAACAAACAAAGGGAGACACGCCATCTTCCCCGCGAAAGGAATTTTGACGAGGCACACCCATCTTGGTGTACGCTGACCCACCGTCTGCCGGATTTTGTAGCGTGACGAAAATCGGAAGTGAGTTTCGCCGCCTACGAATTTCGGGTTGTTCTTCACGTGATTGTTATTCCGCGGGCAAAACTATTACTCCATGCAGGAGGGGAATCCATGGACCGACTCGTTACACTGAACCGGCGGGAACTCCTGAAGACCACGACCGGGCTGTTGACCGGATGGGTCATCGCAGGAAGTCCTCTGGCCCTGATCGCGCCCGCACCTGCATGGGCCGTGGATCTAACGGCCTTCACAAGCGCCGAGGGGACCACGCTCATGAGCATCGCGCGCACGATTGCGCCGCACGACAAGCTGGATGACGCTGCCTACGCGCTGGTCATCCAGGCGGTGGACGGTGATGCCGCCAAGGATCCAAACACGCGCAAAATGATCGGAGAAGGGCTTGCGGCGCTGGGGGCAGGTTTCGCCGCAAGTTCCGAGAGCGAGCGGGTTGAGGCGTTAAAGAAGATTGAGTCCTCCGCATTCTTCCAAACGATGCGCCTGAAGACCCTGCAGGTCCTGTACTCCAGCCCAATCGCGTATGCCTACTTCGGATATGAGGGCGAAGCGTTCTCCAAAGGCGGCTATCTTTTCCGCGGATTCAACGACTTGCGCTGGTTGCCGGAAGTGGCGGCCGAGGACAGTGGTCCGCTGCCGGCTGGAGCGTAACGATGGGAGAGCAGCGATATGGCCCGCATTGAGTTCCAGGATCAAAGCGCGGTGGTCATCATCGGATCGGGCGCCGGGGGCGGAACGCTGGCGCACGAGCTGACTCGTCGCGGGATGAAGGTAGTGGTGCTTGAGGCCGGAAAGCGGCAATCAACGGCAACCTTTTCGCAGGTCCCCGGAGAAGCCTTCCTCCAACTGACCTGGCTCGATGCTCGGACACAGAGCGGCGATTGGGGCGTGACGAAGAACTTTCCCACTCTGCCCGTGTGGCACTGCAAAACCGTCGGTGGAACGACGGTGCACTGGACGGCAGCCACGCCACGGTTCGAACCATGGGAATTGCGCGCAAGAAGCACCTACGGC
Source organism: Verrucomicrobiia bacterium (assembly GCA_035604385.1). GTDB lineage: Bacteria > Acidobacteriota > Terriglobia > Acidiferrales > UBA7541 > Palsa-360. Next base: position 25,553 of record DATNIO010000191.1, read on the forward strand.
AAGGTCCCCGGCACTTCGTTGATCGACTGGCCGATCTCTCATGAAGAACTCAAGACCTATTACTTGCTGGCGGAACGCCGGCTTGGCGTGACGCGCCGCAATGATGTGCCCGGGCTGCCCGCCTCCAATAATTTCAAAGTCATGTACGCAGGTGCGAAAAAGCTGGGCTATAAGCGCGTGCACACGGGCCACATGGCAATCAATTCGCGCGCCAATGACGGGCGGGGCATGTGCATCCAGCAGGGGTTCTGCGTCCAAGGATGCAAGATGGGCGCCAAATGGAGCACGCTGTACACGGACATTCCGCGCGCCGAGGCGACCGGCAACCTGGACCTGCGAATCGAGTGCATGGCCACGCGGATTGAACATGACGCCGGCGGTCGCGTCAACGCGGTGATCTACCGGGATGGAAAGGGCCGGGAGCAACGACAGAAGGCGCGCATTGTTTGCATTGCGGGCAACGGCATCGAGACTCCGCGTCTTCTGCTTCTGTCGGATTCTTCGAAATTTCCGCATGGCCTCGCCAATTCCGCGGGCCAGGTGGGACGGAACTACTGCCACCAGATCATCGGCTTCGTCTGGGGAATCTTCGACAAGCCGGTCTATTCCTGGCGTGGGGCGACCTTGGCGGGAGTCATCGAAGACGAAGTAAAAAACGACCCGAGCCGAGGCTTCGTAGGAGGATATCGAATGGAACTGGTCACCCTCGATCTGCCGACGCTGCCGCTCGTGGGTCTACCGTATGGATGGGGCCGGGATTTCGCGTCCATCATGGAGAATTATCGGAATCTTGCCGGCATGATCATCAATGGCGAGGATATGCCGCGCGCGGAGAACCGCATCACGCTGAACCGCGACGTCAAGGACGCATATGGTCTGCCGGTGGCCAATGTTCACGTGGACGAACATGCGAACGATCAGGCGATGCGAAAACACGCGCAGTCGCAGATGTCTCGCGTGTACGATTCCATTGGGGCCAAGCGTGTCGTACTTGGGCCGACTCCTCCCGCGACGCATAACACATGCAGCGCGCGAATGAGTGCCGACCCGCGCGAGGGCGTAACCAACGCCTGGGGCCAGACGCACGACATCAAGAATTTGTTCATTTCCGACGGCAGCGCCATGACCACATCCGGATCGGCCAATCCAACCCTGACGATCGTGGCTCTGGCGCTCCGGCAGGCGGAGTACGTTAGCCGGGAAATGAAGGCGCATAAGATTTGAGACCCTCGGCAGGAGCATGTGCATTGACGTATAGACAATGCCTGATGAGCATAGCTTCGTGCTCCCAAGCATCTCTGTGTCATGCCGCTGCGGAATAAGAAAGTAGTTGTCTCCGCCAAAATTGTCAGGGGTTTTGCCAATCTGCGGAATGACTGACTACTGGACAAGCCAGAACTTTGGAGAAGGAATATGAAGGTCTACGAAGTCCGACAATTTGGGATTGAGAATTTAGTTCTGGTGGAGCGCGCTGACCCGCAACCCAGCGCGAAGGAAGTCGTCGTCAAATTCCATGCGGTGTCTTTGAATTTCCGCGACCTGAGGTTTGTCAAAGGTGTGTACAACCCGAATGCGCGATTGCCTGCCGTACCATTTTCAGACGGGGCAGGCGAAGTCGTTGCCGTCGGGGCGGAGGCGAAGAGGTGGAAAGTCGGTGATCGCGTTTGCACCATTTTCACGCAAGGTTGGCTTGAGGGATCACTTTCCATCGAGAAGCGACGGACTGCCCTCGGCGCCGGAGATTTGGATGGGGTGCTCCGCGAATATGGCGCGTTTGACGAAAACGGCTTGATTGAAGTCCCTGGACATCTTTCGTTCGAGGAAGCGGCAACTCTGCCCTGCGCCGCGGTCACGGCGTGGAATGCGCTTGTCGTTTCTGGAAGTTTGAAGGCGGGCGATACGGTGTTGATCCTCGGGACCGGGGGCGTTTCGATTTTCGCTCTTCAGTTCGCCAAGATGCACGGCGCGCGCGTGATCGTGACTTCGAGCAGCGACCAAAAACTGGCAAAAGCCAAAAACCTGGGCGCGAACGAAGTCATCAATTACAAGAAGATTGTGGAATGGGACAAGGAAGTCTTGCGCTTGACGAACAGAATTGGCGTTGACCATGTGGTTGAAGTCGGCGGGGCCGGTACTTTATCGAGATCGCTGAATGCCGTACGCATCGGCGGTCATGTGGCGGTGATCGGCGTCTTGTCGGGCGCCGGCGAATTCGACCCAAGAAGCGTCTTGATGAAAGCCGTTCGGATGCAAGGCATTCTCGTGGGCTCGCGCCGGATGTTTGAAGAGATGAACAAGGCCATCGAAGGGAACCGACTGAAGCCGGTGATCGACAAAACGTTTACATTCCAAGAAGTGCCCGAGGCCTTGAGATATATGGAAAGCGGCTCGCATTTCGGGAAAATCGTAGTCAGATTGTGAAGAGTGGAAATGAATCTATCCTCTGAGGAAGAATGACACTCCAGTCTTGATTCTTGCCGGTTGATATATTCTTTTACATTCCCTTGTTTGATAGAGCCCTTGTGAGCCTTGTCGTGAGTCAACAGCAAATCCTGTAGTCTCACGAGGAACAACTTCAAAACCAAGTACTTTCGATTCCAGTGGGGTCAAAACCAGAGATTGGGGCGTAGCAATGTCGTGGTTTGAGCTGTTATCTCGTTGCGCACATTTGTGACAGCCATCATGTTTGGTCGTGACGGCTATCACAGGACGAACCTCAGTCGGCGGAATAATGTATCAATGAAAGAAATTCCATCAATGATCCACGGGCGAACGGTGCGAACGAGAGAAGGTTAATGTCAGGAACGAACGAAAGGCGGTCCAACATGGGTCCTAATACATATACTCAGAGAGCCACCAGTCAGATCAACCCTTCTACCAGCTTGAAACTGAAAATCCCTGAGAAGGCTCGGATTCTGATCGTCTGTGATGACGACCTGATCACGGAACGGCTGAATATTGTTTTGTGGGAAGCAGGATTCATTTCGGAGCGCGCAAAGAGCATTACGGAGGGTTGTGCATCCGCAAGATCCGGTCAATTTCAGGTTGTAATCAGCGCACCGCTGTTGAATGACGGATCGTGGAGGCGCCTGGTCGACCTCGCGAGTCATTATAATCTTGGCTTTGTGGTCCTTCTCCTGGCCAGTTCCTTTGACTTCAAGCAATCGACTGAGGCGCAAGAAAGCGGGGCATTTGACGTCCTAGATGTATTGCATGACATGCCAAAAGTCGCCGAGGTTACCAAACGCGCTTTATGGGTAGCTTATTTGAAGGGCGCTGGACCAAGTCCCGACGTTGTTTGCGCCCCAAAGGCGGCATGATCCTTCTAGGGAGAGCCACCGACCGTCGCCATGTGACGTCATCTCGTGGTGAGCCTCAATCGGATTTGATCCAACGAGATGGCCAGGACGTAAGGCAACATAGATGGACAACTTTCTTTTCACGTGGTACCCCCCGAGGCGGATATTCGGAGCTGGGGGGCGCTCGCAGTAAGTATCTCGGGCGATTATTCGGGTCTGGGGTAATCCGTACACGCGTGTTCATTAATTTTCCAGTCGGGCCTTAATCGGTAGTCCAGCTGTGATGTAATCGGCCGCGTGTAAGCTTTCGGATCCTCAATCGTCAGGTCGATCCGCAAGTTGTCATGATCAATCCGCCGTATGCGCTCAATCACGTGCAGCTCTTCGGAATGGGGATGGCCCGCTCGGTCCAGCCAGGTCTTATCGTTGAAATCGGTCGTATCGACGACGAGCGTATCTCCCTCCCAATGACCGATCGGGTCCCCCATCCATAAGCGCTCATTGGGATCCAGATCCTTGGGATGCTGGCGCCCGTCCGTCCAGATTTGGCGTACAAAAGAATCGTACTCGAAGATCATGATCACCCGTCCAGGCGTATGAATGATTTCGAAGACGGTGGGATGAACATAAATCCGCGGTATGCCAGGCAGAAAACAGTTGTACGTTGGGTCGTTCGTATCCCTCACTCCATGTGGGCCGAAGGAAGGCTTATTGGCTTTGAATCTCTCTAGCGCCCAGGGCGTCATCGGGAGTTCGTCCTGCGTAAATCCGTAACCCAGGTATCGCGTGTTGGGGGATCCACGGCGACTCCAGACGCCGGAAAAGTCTGGCGTGGAGGCCGGTGTTTGAGTTTTGGTTTCTCGAGATTCCGCGGATTGAGCACGCAAAAGGGGTGCGGAAGTGAAGAGTACCAAAAGCGAGACGAAGGAACCGAATGCACGGGTGGACATTTGAAACTCCTGACCGGAATTTGGCCGTCTGATTTTTGCATCCTACCCTTCTGCTGTCCTGGACACAATGAATTTGCCACCCATGCCCATCGCAGCGAGATCAGCGCGGTTCTGACAGCAGCCTCCTAAGACCCAGTAGTAAAAGGATGAAGATCGCGTGGCGTCAGGAAGAGAAATTGCGGTTTGATTCAGCCCGTTGGAATTTTCGAACGGATCTTTAATCGTTCAGGCCAATTTGCCGACGTGGGCTTCCAGGAGCGACCAGGCGCGGTCGCCTATCGATTGCTTCCAATCGGCATAGAACGGTCCCAGTTTGGCGCGGAAGGAGGCTACGTCGGCGTCGTTGAAGATCATCCCTTGCTGGGTGAGGCGCGCGCGCAGTTCTCCGTTGAGCGAGGCGGTATCGGCCCTTTGCAATCGGGCGAACTTCACCGTGTTACGTTCAATGGATTGGCGAACGTCGGCGGGCAGCCCCTGCCAGATCTTGAGGTTGGCAATCTGATTGTAGCCGGACCAGGAGTGGTTGGTCATGCTCATGTATTTCTGGACTTCATAGAGATGAAAAAGTTCGGCGACATCGAGCGGGTCCTCTTGGGCTTCGACCACGCCGGCCTTCAGCGCTTCATACATCTTGTTGATGTTCATGCCCATGGGTAGCGCCCCCAGCATTTTCCAAAATTCCAGGTAGACGGCATTGCCGGGCGCGCGAATCTTCAGGCCCTGAAGGTCGTCGGCACTGCGGATGGGCCGGGTCGCGCAAGTAATCTGGTGAAATCCGTTTTCAAAGCAACCGCCAGGTACGGCGTAGACGCCCTTGGCATTCAATTCCTCGCGGAGATAGTTCCCGATGTCACCGTCCATGGCCTTGTACACCTGCGATTGAGAGCGAAAAGCGAAGGGCGTGGCTTGCACATTGGCTGCGGGCACGATCGCCGCTAGCCCGTTTCCGGAGTTCGTATAGAACTCAAGCTGGCCGTCCATCAGTAGTTTGAGCGGGTCAGGGTCGCCATCCTTGAAGTGATTGTTCTCGGGGAAAATTTCGACTTGGACGCGGTCGTGTGTTTCGGCTTTGACAGCGTCCCACAGTTGCACCAGGCGCTTGTGAAGCGGGCTGTCGGTGGGCTGATTGTGGTACTGGCGCATCGGAAAATCGACGGCCAGGGAGCGCCGGGTGGTAAGGAGCATTCCTCCGACGGCGGCGAGGCCCTGGGTAAAGCGCCTACGCGTGACTGGGGAAACTGGCATGGGGATGTCCTCTCCGAAGAATCCTCGTGGGCAGTGCAAGCATACTCTTCACCGGGGAGAGGTCCAAACTGAAATCGCGGTTCAACCTGATTGCCGTTCGAAAATGGCCTTGACTTTGGTGCACACTACCATAAGCTCCAAATCACTATGAAAAAACCAATTTCATTCTTGAGCGTGGCTACACTTGTGATCGCTTATTTCAGCGCTGCGCCTCTGGCCCCGGCGCATGAGCGTGACACTTTCAAAATCGGCGGCAAGTACTACATCCTTACCGTGGGCTCACTGAACGAACCTTTCGTGGTCGATAACATTTCGGGAGTGGACTTGCGCGTTTCGCAAGTCGCGGGACCCGCCGGTGCCGGTTCGAGCAAGGAAACGGGCAAAGGCACGCCACTTACGGGCCTCGAGCAAACACTCAAAGTGGAACTCGCAGCGGGAAATAAAAAGGAAACGCTCTCCTTCGATCCGTCGGACGAGGCTCCGGGTTCCTACGTCGCGAACTTCATTCCCACGGTGCAAACCACATACAGCTACCGCATCTTCGGAACAATCAACAATAGCCCCATCGACCTCACATTCACTTGCGTCACGGGGGAAGTTTCCGAGACGGCCGAAGATAGTTCCCAGCTGAAAGTTTCTGACACGATTACCCGGATCAATAAGGTTGGCGCGTTTGCCTGCCCGGCTCCAAGAAAGAACATGGGCTTTCCTGAGCCATCGCTTTCTTCGTACGAACTGAATCAGAATTCGCAGGATTTGGCGGAAGCCGCGCAGATGGCCGGCAAGCAGGCAAAAACAGCGCAGGCCTTGAGCATCGTTGGAATCATAGCCGGACTTTTGGGCATTGCTTTTGCAGGAATCGCGTGGAAAAGAAAGTAGGTCGGCCATTCATGAAGTGCATGATTTCTATGATCATGGCATTAGCATTCGCGGGAGCCGCCTTTGCCAACGGCCTTGGCGGAGAACGGCTCGAAAAAGTTGTCGGGGATGTAATTGTGGACATTGGCACGGATCAATCGTCGACGCCAGTGGCGGGGCAACCGATTGAATTTGACTTCAATCTCCTGAAGAGCGACACGCGAGAGCCTTTGACGACCCCGACGAGCATAGGTATCGATATTGGGCGCAACGGGAAATCGATAGTCAACTGCGACCTCATCACGGAAATGCCGAACACATTTCTCTTTTACACATTCCCGGAAGGCGGCGATTACACCTTGAAGGTAACGTTCTTCGACTCCAAGCGCGCTCAGCAAGTCCTTGCAACCGCAACGTTTCCGATTAGGATCTCAGGATCTGGGAGCAAAATGCGAGCCGTATTCGTTGCCGCATTATTCGCATGCATTGTCTTGGGGTTTGTGGGGGGCTATTGGGGAGCACGAAGGCGAACAGTTGGATAAAAAGGCGGCAGAAACTCCTTCGCCTATGGGTTGAATTTCTCTTTATTCATCTATCGCAGGATTTGAATGATGTTATGCATACGAGATTCAGTGCAATCTTCCGGGTATTTTGTCTCTTACTTCTGATTGCGACACTGCCCGTATTCGCTTTTGCGCATGCGACGCCGATTCAATATGTTCCAGCGGCGTCGTCAGTTCTCGCGAGCGCGCCTACGGAAATACAAATCCATTTCAGTGAACGAGTGGAGCCGCGTGTTTCCAGTATCACCGTACTCGCTCCCGACGGTTCGCGCGCCGATCTTTCAAATTCCGCAGCCGACCCCGCGGATCCCAGAGTCTACCGCGTGGGCCTGAAGGACGTCGGCGCCGGCACTTACACGGTTTCGTGGGAAGTCATTTCAGCCGATGACGGCCACTTCGCGAAAGGCGCATATGTTTTTTCGGTAGGGAATGCGAGACCCAGCGCAACCACGGATGCCGGCGGGTTCCAGACCGTCCACAGCTCAAGCGTGCCGGAAGCCTTAACCCTGGCTGTTGAACTCATCGGTGACGCTTTGCTTCTAGGCGCATTGCTTGTCCTCGCTTTCATCTGGCGGCCGATGCGCAAACATTTCCCCGAAGTGATTTCCGCGGAAAATGAGTTCATTGGGAGATTCCAGTTTCTGATCCTTCTCGGAAGTGTTCTGGCCCTTGCAGGCGGCCTTGCCTATCTCATCTATAAGACAAATGAGCTCGCGTCACTTCAGGAGTCAACTTTCGTGAAGGCCTGGGGCCCTTTCGTTAGTACCACGGCGGCCGTTTCCACAATTTATCGCATGCTTGGTGTGGGGCTCCTATTGATCGCCTTCCAAGTCATGCGGAAACGAATATTCTTATCCGAACGAATCTTGAGCATCGAATATCTATTTTTCGCGGTCCTGGCGCTGATCGATTTTGCGCGGGCGCGGGTCAGCCACGCCGCCGCCTCCAGCTTCGCGCCAGGATTCGGCGTATTGATGAACTTCATCCATTTGTTTTTCAAAGACGCCTGGATTGGCGGAATCATCGCGATGGTCGCGCTCTTCTCGCCTCTCATCCGAAAATCAAGGAACCTGCGGCTGGCTGCGTTCACGCTCACCGCGTTTTCAAGAATCGCGAGCATCGCCCTCGGCATAGCGGGCGTCACCGGGGTTTACGTCGTCTGGCTGCACCTCAAGAGTTTCTCGTATGTGTTTACGACGGACTGGGGGAAAAGATTCGTTGTCCTTTCCGTGTTTGCAGCGTTTCTGCTTCTCGTGCGTTTTTTCGACCAATTATATGTTGAGCCGCAGATCGCGGACGCAATCAAGAAAAACACTGAGACGCAGTTGCCCCGCATATTCTCGTGGCTCGGTTTCACCTTGCCCGCGGAGATGGCATTCGGCATCGCCATCCTCGCGGTCACTTCGCTTCTCATCATTACCACGCCTCCGCTGGCTCCTCATTTCAGTTTCGTGCGGTCTGCCACGAGTCAGGGAATAGCGCTCTCGCTTAGGGAGCAGCCATACGAAAGCGGCACATTTCTTGTGACCGCCGAAGACCCGCTCAAGAAAGCCGGCGCAAATGTGAAAACTATGGTCGTAACTCTCACGAATCAGGCCGCGGGGATTGGCCCGATCGTCGTCCCTGTCCAAGAGAGATTTGCCGGCGGATATGTGTTCGCTGAAAATCTTCTTGCGCCGGCTGGAACTTGGACAATCAATGTAACCGCCCAAAGAGCGGGAGCCTATGATGCTGCCGCGATGTTCAATGTGAAATATCCGCAGGAAATAGCGGAGAGCGATGCGCACTCTGAGGACAGGACGTTTGGATCGTTTGAAGTGATTCACATATTTGTAGCCCTTGTGATCCTCGCTGCTTCGATCTTCCTCTATCGCAAAAGCTCCAAATTAAATCAATTTGTGCTGTCCGCGCCTCAGGCAGCCCCGGCGAGTACGCCACTGACTTTCGCGCGGCGAGGCGCCTGGATTCCTTCCTTGATACTAATCGCCTTCGTTCTCTTCTTAACTGGCGGATTTCCCGCGGTCTCTCCAGGCTTTCTCGCAAGTCCATTTCAGCGAGCCTGCGAGGAAGCAAACATTATGAATGTCTGGCACGAAAGCGTTCCTGAACGCGACGGAAAAGCAACGGCGGATTTAGCGCTGCCCGGCTGCACGGTAGGCCTCGGGCTTGGCCAATATCATTTCGTAGATGCGCGGGAATTTGCCTACTTTGAACGGCCCGCGCGGGCAAGGTCACAGCTTGCGACAAGTCCTGCGGTGCTCGCGCCAAATGTTCCTATCTTACTTACATTCACCTTGCGCGATTACCAAGGCAATCCTGTCCAAGACCTTGTTCTCGACCACAATCGCATCCTTCACGTCATTGTCGCGAGCAAGGATTTCTCCGTCTTTTCGCACATCCACGTGGAAGAGTTCGGGCCGGTAACTCCCGAAATGCTCAAAACCGCCGTGTTCCCCGTGCACTATACATTTCCCAAACCCGGCAACTATTTGGTTTCCGCGGATTTCACGGAGAGAGGATACCTTTTCTCCGATCAGTTCTACCTGAACGTAGGGCCTTCCAGCACGATGAGCGCACCGGCGAGCGAATCGTTTTCACTTCAGGGAAATGTTGATGGCTACGACGTCACGCTCAAAACATCGCCGGCAAGGCTCAAGGCAGGCGCTCCTGCAACACTCGATTACCACATTGAAAAAAACGGAAAGCCCCTCACCGAAATGGACCCTTATCTCGCGGTTCCCATGCACATCAGCATCATCCGCGATGATCTCATGGGATTTCTCCACATCCACGGGCTCCTTCCGGTCTCACTCGTCGGCAAACTTTTGGGCGAAAGCGTCCATGCCTCGCACCTCCTACTCCCCAATAAATTCGGTCCGGATATCGAGGCGACAAACTTCGCATTCCCATCGGCGGGCGTCTATCACATCTTCGGAGAATTCAGCGTTGCGGGCAAAGTCGTTGTGAGCCAATTTACAGTGAGGGTGGAATAAATCGCTTCCTATGTGCTGGCGGTTGCTAATGCGAAATGACTTCGAGCGCCAAGTTGCGCGTGCGCGGTCCAAAAATCCCGATGGAGAGAACCACAACCAGCATGGACGCCCCGATGAACGTAAATACTCCCGCGACTCCGAAGTCGCGCAGGAAGAAGCCGATCATCAGGCTGGTAAAAACCGCGCTCAGGCGGCTCCAGGAATAGACGAAGCCCACGGCTCGCGCCCGAATGCGCGTCGGGAAAAGCTCCGCCTGGTACGCATGAAAGCTTGCCGACATCCAGTTGTTTGCGCAGGTCAGCATCACGCCGAACACAATCAGCCAGAGGGGATTACGCTGGCGGGCAAAGAGGATACCGAATCCGGCGATCAAAAGTGCGGTGACGACGATTTGCCATTTCCTTTCGAATTTGTCCGCGACGGTCAGCGCGAAGAGCGGGCCAAAGGGAGAGGAGATTGCAATGATGAATGAAAATTGCAGGCTCGAGGTGATCCCTATGCCGTTGGCGATCAGCAGCGTAGGCACCCACGAGGCGAAACCGTAGTAGCCGATGGTTTGAAAGAAGTGGAAGACCATTAGCATGAACGTGCGCGGAGCATAGGACGGCCCGAAAATTTCCAGAAAACTGCCGTGTTGTTCCTCCATCGGTTCAACCTTCGGCGGCGGGAGCGGGGCTCCGCTCTCTTCGCTGACACGCCGTTCCATTTCGGCGGTCACGCGCTCCGCTTCATCCAGTTTGCCATGGGCGATCAGCCAGCGCGGGCTTTCTGGAATTCGTTGCCGTATGAACCAAACAAAAATAGCGCCAACCGATCCGAGGAGCACCACCCAGCGCCAGCCGTCAAATCCCCAGGGCTGGAGCGGCACGAGACGCCACGCAACCAAGGCTACGATCGGCACGGCAGAAAATTGAATCACTTCATTGGCTGCAAAAGCGCGGCCGCGAAGCTCCTTGGGCATCAGCTCGACGATGTAGGTATCGATCGTCACGAGCTCAACCCCGATTCCGATACCCGCGATCATTCGCCACAGGACAATTTCGGCGGCGGTGTTTTGGAAGGCCATGATGGCTGTTGCAATCGCGTACCAGAGCAAAGAGGAAGTAAAAATCAGCCGCCGTCCAAATTTGTCGGCCGCGAACCCAAATATGAGCGTCCCGACGAATAGCCCCGCGAAAGTCGCGGAAACGAAACTCGCCAGCCCGCTAAAGCCAAAGAAGGAGATCGACGCGCGGGAGAACAGTCCGCTGCGGACGAGTCCCGGTCCGATATAGGCCGTCAGAAAAAGATCGTAGAATTCAAAGCAGCCGCCAAGGGAGAGAAGCAGGACAAGTTGCCAGATGTATCGCGTCGCGGGAAGACGGTCCAGCCGCGCGCTGATCGCAGCTGCCGCTTGGCCGGGCATCGGTTGTTCCGTCGTGGTCATGCTTCACGTTCCGCTGCGTTTCGTCTTGAGTCTGTTTCTGTTTTTCAGATACTGACGGAATATTTTTTTTCAGAACAGGCCCGGCCCGCCTCGAACTAGAGTATCCGCAGGGACGACCAGATTGAGACTACGGAGTTCTCCGGCGCGCAACGCGGGCAACTTCCGAACCACATCGAGAAATCTTCGCGACTCCTGCACGGACAGTATGCCGCCGGTGAGAGATTCAAACTTGCGCTGGTAATCTTCGCGGGCGAACGGTTTTGCTCCCAAGGGGTGGGCGTTGGCTACCCGAATTTCGTCCGTGATGCGCTCACCATTGCGAAGAGAAACTTCGACTCGGCATCCAAAAGCTTTTTCTGTAGGGTCGCTGGAGTGATACCGGCGCGTCCATTCCGGGTCCTCTCGCGTTTCGATACCGCGCCACAGACGCACCGTACTTGGCCGGCCAGCGCGTTCCGGAGTATAGCTCTGCACGTGATGCCAGCGGCCATCCTCCAGCGCGACGGCGAAGATGTACATGATCGAATGATCCAGAGTTTCACGGCTCGAACGAGGATCCATTTTCTGAGGATCGTTCGAGCCGGTGCCGATCACCTGGTGAGTGTGGTGGCTGGTGTGAATGATGACCTTTTCGATTTGGGAGAGATCACCGATTTTCGTGCGCATCCGGAACGCCAGATCAATCAACGCCTGCGCCTGGTACTCGGCGCTATGCTCTTTCGTGAAGCTATCGAGGATGGCGCGTTTTGGTTCGCCCGGCGCCGGCAACGGGACCGAATAATCGGATTTCGCGCCGCCCAGCATCGTCGCGATGACGCTTTCTTCGCCCTCATAGATGGGACTTGGAGAATTCTCCCCGCGCATGGCGCGATCGACTGCTTCGATGGCGAGCTTGCCGGCGTGCGCGGGAGCGAACGCTTTCCAACTGCTGATCTCGCCTTTGCGCGACTGGCGCGTGGTGAAGCTCACATGCACCGCCTGCTGGATCGCTTGGTAGATGGTTTCCACCGGAAGGTCGAGGAGCGCTCCAATCCCCGCGGCCTGGGCCGGGCATAAGTGAGCGATGTGATCGATATGGTGTTCGTGAAGACAGATGGAGCGGATCAAATCAATCTGGATTTCATACGCCGAAGCAATTCCTCGGATCAATTCCTTGCCGGATTTTTCCGCGGCCTGCGCTACGGCGAGGATCGGCGGAATATTGTCGCCGGGATGGCCGAAATCGGCGCCGAGGAAGGTGTCGTGCATATCCAGCTCGCGGACAGCTGTGCCGTTGGCCCAGGCAGCCCATTCGGGCGAGAAGGTCTGCCCGGACTCGATCCCGAAAATCGTGCCGCCAATCTTCTGAGGGTGAGCGAGCGCCATGGCGCGCGCGGAGACCGCGGGTCGCCGGTTGATCGCGGCAATCGCGACAGCCGCGTTGTCGATGACGCGGTTTGCGATCATCTCCGCCACGTCCGGCTCGACGCCGGCGGGATCAGCGGCAACTTTGGCGATTTTCCAGGCGATCTGTTCTTCCCTCGGGAATTTCTCCGCCGAGGCGTGCACCTTCACGTGGTGCCATTGCATAGGTGTCCTTGGAATGAGTCAATGAAAGCTTGTTCCTGAGAAACACAAAGCGCAAGCGGCGGCGCGGTTTTTTATTTGGGTGAATATTTCCGCTCCAGTTCGTCAAAGAGGGGCTTTTGCACCAGTCTTTGCCGTTCCGCGAAGCTGGCGATTTTGCCGCTGCCCTCGTCCAGAAAACCGCGAGCCTTCAATTCCGACAACGCGCCCTGCATTCCCGCAATCGCTCCCTGCAAAGCGGCATTTGCGTACAGCACCAGGGCAAAGCCCAGAGCGGCGAGTGCCGCCGCATCCACGATCGGTGTTTTCCCGCCCGGCACCATATTAATGACTTGGGGAACGCGCAAGAGAGCCGGGATGCGCTTCACCTCTTCGAGGCTCTCGGGCGCCTCGACGAATGTCACGTCCGCGCCGGCGTCAATCCACTGAGCCGCGCGGTCGATGGCGGCCTGAAAACCATGCTCGGCGCGAGCATCGGTGCGCGCAACGATCAGGAAATCCTGGCTCCGGCGGGCGTCGGCGGCGGCTCTGATTTTTGCCATCATCTCCTCCGCCGCAATCACCTGTTTGCCGCTGAAATGACCGCAGCGCTTCGGGAAAACTTGATCCTCGATTTGAATGGCATTCGCCCCTGCCCGCTCCAACACCTGAACCGTGTGTCGAACATTCAGAGGATTGCCGAAGCCGGTGTCCGCATCGACGACGATGGGCAACTCGACGGCCTCGCGGATAGCCGAAGTCTGTTGGGCAAGTTCGGGCAAGCTGATGAATCCGAGATCAGGCAATCCCAGTAAAGAATTCGTTACGCCCGCGCCCGTAATATAGACCGCCTCGAAGCCCAGACTGGCGATCACCCGAGCCGAAAGCGCGTCGGCTGCGCCGGGAACAAGGAGGCCACGCCGCTCTTCCAATTTCGATCGCAGAAGCTTGCCGAACTGATCCAAAACGACCCTCGAATCTTTTTTCTGGGACATGTGATTGTAGTGAAAAAATCGGCATCAGGTGCAGATTTATTTGTTGATAGGTTGTGCCGGCAAGACAATTCAATTCGCGTGTCTCATTCAATCTTCAGCTTCGACGAGGAATAAGACGCCTGGCGGAATTCCCTTACGGGGTTAGTCAGGAGGAGCTTAATTTACCGGATGTGCTTTGAAGCCATGCGAAGCGAGGCTTTGCCGAGCTTCGGCGATGTCTTTTTGGTTTGTATAGGGGCCCACTTCGACATGGTAGGACTGCGTCCACAAGAGATTTTTGTGAATCAATACTGCGTGAAATCCTAGTTGGGTTAATTTGTCTACCGCATTATTCGCCCAGGTCTCGTCCTTGAACGTCCCCACCTCGAAATACAATTTGGGCGCCTTGGAGTCGTCGCCACCAGACCTTAGAAGGGTCAATGGATTCGCTTGTACGATGGCTGGTTCGGGCACGGTGCTCAGCTGCAATGAATCTGTCGCGAGATCTTCACCCTCAGCTTTTGGGACGCCTACCGTAGTCAGGATCGCGGGTTGCACCGCGCTCGCGTGCGTTTGCAATTGAGTCGAATCATGTGCCTCCGAATGCGCCTTCCGCTCGCCGGTGCGAACCGGCGATATCGAACCCTTCACGATTCGAGCCGGCATGGAAGAAGCTGCCGGCGGCGTAGCAGGCTCGGATGGAAGACCACGATTCGCCAATCCAGAATCGGACGACGGCGCCTTTCCGTTGATAGCCCTGGAATCTTCGTACAGGTCAATCTCATTCGATGCAATCGGGCTGAGAGAATAAAGTGGCGGGCGCGTTGCGAGCCCAGAAACGGAACCATCGGACGCCGCGACAGGCTGGGGAGAATTCTGACTCGCAGCTTGGATGGTTTGCGCATTGATCGTGCGGGGCTTCCATCCACCAAAAAACAGAAAAACAGTTAAGGCCCCAACAAGGCCTGCCACCCCCAACATGGCCTTGGGCTCTTCTTGAATTCGGACCAGAGCGCTCCAATCTTGCCGTTTTAGAAGAGCTTTCGCATTCTCAATGCCCGAGCGAAGACGGCTGCGAATTTCCAGTTCCAGCCGCGCAAGCTCGCGGTTGAGGGCGACTTCCCAGGGACTGATGGGCCTGGCTTTTGCGGCCTTCACAAGGGCGATTTCGAGTTCATCCACGGACTGAAACCGTTTTGCCGGATCCTTCTGAAGGCATTTCATAATCACGGCATCGATGGACCGTGTAAGCTGCGGTACGATTTCGCGTGGCCGTTTCGGATATTCTCGAATCTGCTTCAAAGCCACCGCGACGGGAGTATCGCCTTCGAACGCAGCAACCCCTGTGACCATTTCGTAGAGTAATAACCCTACCGCATAAATGTCGGTGCACGAACTCACGGGTTTGAGTTCAGCCTGCTCGGGCGCCATATACGACGGAGTCCCGACGATCGTGCCGGTCAATGGATCATCGCGCTGGACCATTCGCGCGATGCCAAAGTCCATGATCTTCACGGCGCCAGTCCGGTTCACCATGATGTTTGCCGGCTTCAGGTCCCGGTGGACAATTGCCTGAGCGTGGGCCTCGCGGAGACCGGCGCAAATTTGCCGTGCAATTTCCAGCGCCTCGTTCAAAGGCAACGATCCTACGCGATACAGCCTGGACAACAAGCTCTCGCCTTCGATAAATTCCATGGAAGTGTAGGCCGTCCCGTTCAAGCGGTTGAATTCATGGATTCGGCAAACATTCTTGTGCGTAATTTTTCGGGCGAGGCACATCTCTTTTTTGAAATTTTCCTGCACATCCGGATCGGAGGCAATCTCAGGCTTGAGAACCTTTAAGGCCACGATTTCGCTGGTTTCGAGGTCGCGAACTTTATAAACGATGCCGGTTCCGCCCGTCCCAATCTGAGACAAGACTTCATAGCGCGGCGGGATGTGGGAAGAGGCCGCCAGCCTGTCTCGCACCTGACGATAGGCTTCGGCATCCGTCCAGACCACTTCGAAGATATCTTCCTGTTCGGTGCGCCCGTCGATCGTGAGCTTGCTTAACCACCGGCAGTGCAGGTCGGACTCTTTCGATACCGCTTCATACATTGGGCGGGAAATGAGGATTTGCGCGGGCGCCGTGCGCTTCACGATGCGCGCCGTTACGTTGACTACATCGCCGAATAAATCGTTCCCCTTGCGAAAGCCGACGCCGGTGTGAACGCCAATGCGAACCTCGACGCGTTGATCCTCAGGCAA
>DATNIO010000192.1:0-8927 GCA_035604385.1 Verrucomicrobiia bacterium
ACGAGGGAAGGTAACACGTGAGCCTCGGCTGTGTAGGCAGGACAGGCGAGCCTAACTGCTACTATCCCGGTGACTAAACACATAAAGGATAAGCTCGACTCGGCTGGAGACTCCCAACTTCTCGAAGATTCGGTAGATGTACCCAGACTGGGACGGAAGAAAGTGACTGCGTAGCGCCTGATTCCGAAAAGACAGCCAACAGGCGGTGTTCAGGCAAATGAACGGAACTACGCGCCGCCCTCACTAACTTCGGGCAATGAGTATCGCGAATTGCTTCTAGACCAAAGACATTGGTCTGCCCTCAACTCGGGCCGCTATGAGCCGCCTCTACTCGCGACGTGATGTTCATCACAGCCTCAACGTAGGCGTTTAGACTAGAAGTGTACAAAGGAGAAATTGACGCTGTGAGGGTGGGACCTAAACGTGAAATCTTTCATCCCTGATTCGAGAGAATATGGCGGCTTGGGAACACTTTTCGCATGGTTCCGACATCGGCGTACGCGGGATCGGAAGTTCCGTGGAAGAGGCATTCGAACAGACCGCCGTTGCCCTCATGGCCGTCGTTGCGGACGTTACCACTATTGAGCGTGGCGAGATTGTCGAGGTTCAGTGCGACGCCCCGGACCTTGAACTCTTGCTGGTCAGCTGGCTAAACGCGATCATTTATGAAATGGCGGTGAGGAGGATGCTGTTCTGCAAGTTTCGAGTCGTTTTGGCTGGTTGCTCCCTGAAAGGTACGTTGGACGGAGAAAAGGTGGACCCGGAACGCCATCAAGTTGCAGTCGAAGCAAAAGGGGCTACGGTCACCGCATTGAGAGTCACATGTGATCAGGACGGGCAATGGCTGGCACAATGCGTCATTGATGTGTGAAAGGCGCACGGAAACATCTATGAATCCACAATCGCTTCTGCGTTATTCGGATTTTGAATGGTGGATCAAGCCCACTGGACAGATGCGAGTGCCGGCAATCATCTACGCTGACGAGCAGCTGATCACAGACATGGACGAAAAGGTGCGCGAGCAGCTCACCAATGTAGCCACTTTGCCCGGAATACAACGCGCAGCGTATGCAATGCCGGATGCCCATTGGGGCTACGGGTTTCCAATCGGCGGCGTTGCAGCGTTTGATCCGAATGAGGGAGGCGTAATTTCCGCGGGAGGCGTCGGATTTGACATTTCCTGCGGAGTGCGTTCACTACATACCACTCTCACCGCCAATGACTTGGAACCGCAAAAGACGGACCTTGCCGAGGCACTATTCCGGGGTGTACCCGCTGGGGTCGGCAGCACTGGCGAGATCCGGCTTAACGAACAGGAGATGGATAACATGCTTTGCGGAGGTGCGCAGTGGGCCGTAGGCCAAGGATACGGTATCCCCGTTGATCTCGATCGCATGGAAGAACGCGGGCGGGCGATTGGCGCAATGCCCGAGTGCGTCTCGCGCGAGGCAAAGAAGCGTCAATTCGATGAGATGGGAACGCTGGGCTCAGGCAATCACTATCTGGAAGTTCAACGAGTCGCCCAAATTTACGACGCTGCTGCTGCCGAAGCGATGGGACTACATAAAGACGACATCATCGTCAGCATCCATTGTGGATCGCGGGGCCTCGGCCACCAGATCGGGACGGACTATCTGAAAAGCATGCTTATTCAGGGGTATCGGCCGATTCCGGATCGTGAACTTGCCTGTGCCCCTATTCATTCAGAACTGGGACAGCACTATCTGGGCGCAATGCGTGCCGCCACCAATTGCGCGCTCGCCAATCGGCAAATCATTACACATCTTGTGCGTGGCGCCTTTGACCAGACCCTTCCAGATGCGAAGCTCACATTGCTCTACGACGTATCTCACAACACCTGCAAGATTGAGCAGCATTCTGTCGATGGCGATCGACGAGAACTATTTGTCCATCGCAAAGGTGCAACGCGCAGCTTCGGTCCAGGGCATCCCGACCTGCCACCATCGCTACTGGCAGTGGGACAGCCGGTGCTGATCGGCGGCACGATGGGAACCGAGTCCTATATTCTTGTCGGTACGAGCGAGAGTGAAAGATTGGCGTTCTCCTCGGCTTGTCACGGCGCTGGACGGGCGATGAGTCGAACGCAAGCGACCAAACGCTGGCATGGACGCCAACTCATCGACGAACTGCGCGAACGCGGCGTGCTGATTCGCACCCGGTCATTTCGCGGCGTCGCGGAAGAGGCGCCGGGCGCTTACAAGGACGTCAACGCCGTTGCGGCGGCCGCCGAGCAGGCAAAATTGGCGCGGCGAGTCGCGCGCCTCGTGCCCGTAATCTGCGTCAAAGGTTGATTTCAACCGAGCCGCGTCACCAGGTATGGCGCTCGACAAACTTCGAGCCCTGGTCCTTGGTCGGTTCGAAACAAGGCAACTTCTGATCTGCCTGATTGGTTACACGCAACAGGGACAGGTGTGATGCGTGTCACGGTCAGTGGCGCTTGCAGGGTCTACAAGAGATCCGCTAAGCGAGCAGATTCCGGCTGTCTTTGGGCTGTACTTACGCTCTGCGCTGAAAGATACAACTATGGCGTTTCATCTGACTACAACAGCATTTCGAGATGGAGAATTCATTCCGAAGGAATTCACCTGCGACGGGCAGGACAATTCGCCCACGCTCGAATGGACCGAGCCGCCCGCCGGAACGAAAAGCTTTGCTGTTATTGTGGACGATCCCGACGCCCCGGCCGGGACATGGGTCCACTGGGTGCTCTACGATCTTCCTGGTGACGCGCGTCAGCTAGAGGAGGGTGTCGCGAAGGATCGCCAGCTCGCCGACGGGACGCGCCAGGGTCGGAATGATTTTGGCAAGATTGGCTACAATGGGCCATGCCCGCCCAAGGGTGGCCCGCACCGTTACTTCTTCAAACTCTATGCGCTGGACCGGAAGACAAATCTCAAGGCCGGAGCCAGCAAGGCTGAACTGGAGCGTGCCATGAAAGGCCATACTCTTGCCGAGGCCGAGGTGGTCGGGCGGTTCCAGCACTAGTGGATCGTCGGACGGGAAATTCAGGAATAAAGAGGAATTTTTCAATGAACTGCATCTTCACCGTGAACAAAGGATGTGAGTCATGAAATGCGCGGCCGCTGGATGTTCGCATGAAGGACGGAGGGAATGCTCCGAGTGCTCGCGGAATTTCTGCGACGCTCACATCGAGACATGCAGCTTGTGCCAGGCGCTTGTGTGCTTCGAGTGCCGGGACGAGCACGACGCCAACAATCCTCTGCATGAAGAAGGCCCCGGGACAGGGTGATTTGAAGTTTAGATCTTACCCGGCCATTTATGTTTGACCGCATCACGGATGGGATTGCGCGGAAAGATGTTGACACCCTCGCAGGCGCATCGGAACAGCCGGACAAGAACGCATGTCGAAGAGTCCGCGATGGAGCTGATGGATGTGATCAGGAAATACGTCTTGGCAGGTATAACTTGCCTGCTCATTAGCGCCGGCTTGGTTTGGGCAGGTTCATGGATGGCTCGTTGCGGCAACTTGAGTGACGCTTGGCTGTGCCGTGTCGCTGAGAGAGTGGGAGGCGCTGTTCTGGCGCCCGGTCTCATGACTGAGCTGTACAGCGGCTCGAAACCATTTGTGCTTGTGAGCGACACTCTATTTTATGCAGTGATCTTCTTCCTCATCTCCTACTTCTGGATGCAGCGAGGGGGCAAGATTCAATAAAATGGCTTGCCCGCCGGAGATGGGCCTGCAGTCGTGTCCATAGAGGTTGAAAAATCTGCACGTTCATAACGAGCGCTATCCTTTATCCGTGCTAGAAGAGGAGATGGCGTGCAGTTTCGTACTCCGCGTCCCATCTAGTCCTTATAACCAGACTTAAACAAAATAGTAGAGCCGGGAGGTTAACAATTGTGGGTCCCGCAGTGGAGAACTTGAAGACGCCTTTCGTGTACTAAGAACAGTATCACGGCATGATCTGAGCGATCTCAGTTGCAAGCGTTCTTCTGGAATTGAAAAGATGTGTTGGTCACCCCGCAATGGGATGCATCTGAAACCAGATGTTTTCTATGCTAGGTTTTCGCGGGAAGTATCGCTGATATCCCTCAACTCTAGAGCATTGAAGGATACGTCTCGGGGACCTCGCCGGTCTCCCAAGCCGCGGTTCGTTCGAGGGGCTCAACGGCACGAGTCTCGTCGTAGTGCAGAATGGCATCAAATTGTTCCGGAAGCTGAGCGTGGAAGTAATGGCTCGCGCGCTCGGATCGCGGAAGATAGATGACACCAATGGCCCGCTCCAGACGTGGTTCCCGCAATAGGGAGGTGGCTTTTTCTTTATGGCCGAGTGGGAGCAGGAAATTCTGAATTCCGGTTTCGTGGAAAAGCGCCTCGTAACTCCCGGCTAGTGCCGGCCGAACGTGTTTGCGTTCCGCAGCCGCTTCCCACCCCGATGCTGCGGTGACCGTGCCGGTGTACGTTGTGAATCCGACGAGCGTCGCTTCTTTTCCGTAGCGCTGGCGGACAAGTTGTCCGAGATTGAGCTCGCCCCGTTGTCCCATTTCAGTGGCGCGAGCATCACCCAGGTGAGAATTGTGCGCCCAGACGACGATCTTTGCCTTGGGGCCGAGGTGGTGAGTCAACGCCTCCAACGTTTCGGCCATATGTGTGTCCCTCAGATTCCAAGAGGAAATTCGTTCGTGAAACATGGAACGGTAATACTCCTCGGCATTTTTCACCAAGCGAGCATTCTGTTCCGCAAAGAAGAATGCGTCCCGAGCGATGCGGCCATCGCGGTTTGCCAGATCAGCAGCGCGCCGGCGCATTTCCGTCCACTGGCCGACAACTTCATTCTCGCAGCTCTTGCTCAGACCGAAGCTGGCGGCATAACCGTATGCTTGAGTATCTTCGCCGAAGTTGTCGAAGCAGGCGTAGCGATACCGCGCGCGTTTCGCAGCCTCCGGGTCGACTTTGTCCAAGAAATCCAGCACCGCCTGCATGGAAGTATGCAAGCTGTAGAGGTCCAGCCCATAGAAACCGGCCCGCTTGGAATGCCGGTGCTCATTGTAATTCCGCAGCCAACCTACAAAATCGAGAACATCGGCGTTTCGCCACATCCAGGAAGGAAATCTCCGGAAGCCCGCAAGCGCGTCGATCGCATCTTCGTCTTCACCCTCAAACCGCACGAATTGATTAACGCGATATGCGTCGGGCCAGTCTGCTTCTACAGCGACTGCGGTGAATCCCTTTTCCGCGATCAAGCGCTTGGTGATCTGCGCACGCAGGCGATAGAACTCGTGGGTTCCATGCGAAGCCTCTCCGATGAGAACGAACCGGGAGTCACCGATCATTTTGAGCAAAGGATCGAAATCGGTGGTTTCTCCCGTAAGAGGATGTGCCGCCAGGCGAATCGCGTTAATAAGATCGTGTCCGTGTTTTGAGATCATTTCACACCCCGTTCAATACAAATTCCCCAGAGAGTTCGATGCAGACCTCGTTTTTAACACCTTCATGCGTGGAACACTTCGGCCGCCGATCATTGCCGTGTTCCCCTTGAAGTGACCTGTGTATCCAGATCGTGCGGTTCGCGGCGCCATCGGGAAGCCGCATCGAGCAATTCTTTTACTTCTTCGTCCGATACTTGCGAGAAGTCACCGTAGAATTGTCCGACTCCATAAAACGGCTGCGGCATCTCCAGGCACACGAGTTCGTCCGCCTCGAATCGGAGCTGATTGCAAGTGGAAGGCGGGGCGACAGGAACTGCCACAACGATCTGCGCAGGCTTCATTTGACGCAACGCACGAATGGCAGCCTTCATAGTCGACCCAGTGGCGATACCGTCATCGACGAGAATGACGGTCAGGCCACTTACGTCCAGCGGAGGCTTCCCGCCCCGATATGCTCGTTCGCGGCGTTCCAGTTCTTGTTCTTCTACCCTTGTCACTCGCTGGATATCCAAGCCGGTTATTCCCAGGCCCTCAACAATATCCCGGCTAAGAATCCGAACCCCTCCGCTCGCAATTGCACCGAATGCCAACTCCTCGCGCCCTGGAACACCGAGTTTGCGCAATACGAACACATCCAGGGGCGCCCTGAGTTCCTTGGCAACCTCGAAAGCGACTGGAACGCCTCCGCGCGGCGCTCCCAACACGATTACATCATGACGGTTTGCGTATTTCCTTAAGCGGAGCGCTAGCTTTTGGCCAGCTTCTTTGCGATTCGCAAATGTCATTTGAACGCCCTTTCCTCGTCCCGGAATTCTGCACTACGTATTTAGTTAAGTACTCCGTGGCGTCTGAATCAGTGAGACCAATCACAGCTCGGAGTGAGGAGAGTCACACGCCGCGATCTTCCGCCTGCTAGCTAGGCCACTACACACTTGCAACTACGTTTAGTACTTGCGTTGGGGGCTCCGTTACGAATGCGAGCCGATGGCGCCTGGTACGCTCGCAAGGCGATTCGGAGAAGCTGTTGCGGCGCGCGGTGGGGCATCTCCCGGAAACCGCGCTGCCCGGCGAAGCAGGAAATGTCGCCTTGGCGGGCCATCGCGACGGCCTCTTCCGGCCGCTGAGCAACGTCCGTCCGGGCGACACAATCACTTTGAGGATGCCGGATCGCGAATTCCAGTACGAAGTGGAATGGACTGCGGTAGTCCCTCCGACAGCGGTGCGAGTGATCCAGCCGACGCCGGAACCTACACTTACGCTGGTTACGTGCTTTCCGTTTTACTACGTCGGAGCGGCTCCGGAACGATTCGTCGTCCGCGCGCGAAAAATCGCGGTTGCACCGAGGGCGCCGAGCGCGCCCTGAACGAGCAGAGGGTGACGGAAGGTCCAGAGTTCAAGCAAAAGGCTGCTGTTTTGGCTCTCTATGATGTAAGCCACATCCTTACGTGATGCGGAACACTGAGATTGACTCGGACTGGCAGCAAGCTAGCGGGGATAGGGGACTTAGAGTTAGAACCAGTCCGGGAGGAAATCATGATTACGCGCTCCATGATCTTGCTTGCTGCTTTGCTCTATGTCGTCACTGCGGCCGGCGCCAAAGATCACTCACCTGTGGAACAGACGCAGTTTCCATCAGCCTATGTTCCGTCGGGTGAGACAATGTACAAGCAATATTGCTCCGCCTGTCACGGTGCCGACGGCAAAGGCGGCGGCCCCGTTGCCTCCGTGCTCAAAATACCGCCGGCAGATCTCACCACGCTGGCCATGCGTCATGGCGGCAAATTCCCGTACGAATATGTCTCTTCGGTTCTTCGGTTTGGGCCAGGCGTTTTCGCTCACGGTTCATCGGATATGCCCACATGGGGTCCTATTTTCAATTTCATAGACAAGTACAACGAGCGCTCTGTACAACAACGCATCATGAACCTTACCGGTTATCTGGCATCTCTGCAGCAGTGGGTCATCGCTGACCGGTCGACGCTCTTCTTCCAGAGCGCGTCCACACGGCATTCCCTGCACTCATCGACCAGTGCGATTGGGAGTGCTGGTTTGTAAAGGGGCAACGTGATAGCCATTCAGCCGGCTTCGACATCATTTCAGAGTGGTGGCGTCATCCCCAAGAATTTCTCGTGCGACGGTCGGACGCGCAAGCCTTCCGGGCTATCACGGAGGACCCCGACGCTCCAAGGCTCAACGGCAGGAACTGTACTGTAGTTTGAATGGACGCACTGCTGTCAATGAGACGAAAGCACGGAAAGTTTCACGTGGAGGCCCTTGATGTTCGTGAGATTTATTCGCGATGCCTTTGTGATATGCGTGCTGTTCGGGCCGATTGCCAGCCTCCATGCCGCACAGCAAGAGCAGGTCAAGAAACCTCCGGCCACCCTTCCAAATTCTCCATCTGGTGCTCAGCTTTACAAACAACATTGCGCGGTCTGCCACGGGAATGACCTAAAGGGAGTTGGTCCTGTCCCCGCTCCATACAGAGTGCCGCCAGACCTGACCAGATTGGCCCGGCGCCACGGCGGCATATTCCCTGACGCCTATGTTGCTGACGTGCTGCGGAATGGCGTGATCATTCCTGCGCATGACCCCGCTCAGATGCCAACCTGGGGAACAGATTTTAAAGAGATGGACGGATTAGACGCGACTCTGGTCAAAATACGGATTGCTAATCTGACGAACTATATCAAATTACACCAAGCAAAATAAAAGGAAAACTAGTTTTCTATGGTTCTACCCCCCTCACTTAATGCCTGTCCACGCGCGCTCGCGCAAGAAATAGGCGATGGTGGTATAAGAGTTGCGAACAATCATAAAGGCCGCCGCAGTCATCACTTGCCCGTTAGCAAGCAGATTGCCAGGAAATTCAGGCGTCCCGACTAACTGCAAATGGAATGCTCAGCGGGTGAGAGATGCTAAAAATTGGCAGGATTCTTCTCCCGATCGATTTCCAGGGTCCCTCGACGCGCGTGGTTCATCAGGCCGCGGTTCTAGCCCGTCACTTCCATTCCGAGATCGTGATGTTGCAAGTGGTGACACCGCTAAGCTATTCCGCGGGCATGATCGAAGGCAATTATGTACCCGCCAATCTGGACGATTTGCTCAAGGAACTTCTTCGCCAGGCACAGAAACAACTCGATCAGGCTCTAGGGTCCGAGTTCGAAGGCATTGATGTCAAGCGCATGCTGTTGGAGGGAGATCCGGCGCTCACCATCGTAAAAACAGCTCGCGCTGAAAAAGCCGATTTGATCGCCATTCCGACACACGGCTACGGTGCGTTTCGCCGATTCCTCCTGGGTTCGGTGACAGCGAAAGTCCTTCACGATAGCGATTGCCCCGTGTGGATCGGCGCCCATCTGGAAGAAGAGCCGGCCCGCGAATTCTCGATTCGCAACATCCTGTGTGCGGTAGATCTGAGCGCCCATAGCTCGAAGACTGTCCAATGGGCCTCGCAATTGGCCACCGAATTTGGCGCTCGGCTGATACTTGCTCATATCATCGCCGGAATGGAA
>DATNIO010000193.1:0-18168 GCA_035604385.1 Verrucomicrobiia bacterium
GTCGGGTTTGAACCATAAACAAACCATTTCGGCGATGATCGAATGTCTCGTCGTAAATGCGTTCATCGTTCACGTAAACGAATGTAAACAAACTGGAGTCAACGAGGCATAAACAATCCGTACGAATCGGGTAAACAGATAAAGAATTGTAGACACAATCGAAAGGAATTATTCGGGCGTCTGGAGGCGGTACCCAACAAATGGTTCCGTTAATAAAAATTTAGGCTCTCGCGGGGAAGCCTCGATCTTCTTCCTCAACCGATTGATGAAGACGCGCAGGTATTTTCTTTCGTCCACATGCTCGGAGCCCCAAACTTCCCGCAGAAGTTCCCGATGAGGGATCGTCCTGTTGCGGTGCGTGGCAAGATAGAGGAGCAGATCGAATTCCTTGGAGGTGAGTCGAATTGGTTTGCCGGCGACGATGACACGTCGCGACTCAAAATTGATCTCGACATCATCCAGTTTCAGGCGGGTCACACCCGAAATTTCCAGGGAAGGCGTTCTCCTTAATACAGCCCGAATACGGGCCAAAAGCTCTCCCATGGCAAACGGCTTGGTTACATAGTCGCAGGCCCCGGCATCGAGTGCTTCAATTTTGTCCTCACCGGCCTCACGGACGGTCAACATAATGATTGGCGTAGAAGACATCGCATGGACTTCCCGGCAAGTCTCCACGCCCGATTTCCCGGGCAGATTAATATCAAGGATTATCAAATCGTACTTCTCAGAACGGGCCAGCACCAGGGCTTGTTCGCCCGATTCGGCTTCGTCGACCTCATAGCCTTTTGCATCCAGCGTCGTGCGCATGACGCGACGAATCTGCGGGTCGTCATCCACTACCAGGACACGGCCTTCGTTCGGTTTCATTCCAATTCTCGGAATGAAGCGCGTATATGGGAGACTCGAAGCCAATTTGCCTCCGCCTCTGTTCGCCAACTTGTTTCCATTCCAGCGCTCAGAGACGATCTCATTTTGTTTTCGCCTTCCGAGTACACCGGGCTGAGCTTTGCTTGCAGATCCGTTGCTCGCATTCAGCTTCAGGATATCCAAGAAATAAACAAATCATTTGCCCGTACCTGAAGGATCAACCATTAGGATAAAACGCAAACAATCAACAGCACATAAACAAACCATACGGGCGAAGTTAACAGTCGTGTATGCATGGGAAAGAAATTTTCTATGCAAACCAAAGGAAAGAAGGCCCCGGGAAGGATGATTTTGAGCAAAGGGAGGAATCTCTAGTTGACGAAGTACAGAGATTCCTCGGCCCTTCGCCCCTCGGCGATACATGACGGTCTCGGAAAGTGTTTCAAGAATGGGATAAACGAGGCATAAACAAGATGTCTAGATGTCATCAATGAAATTGACGGCCTCTTACCTCTCATAATCTGTTCCACCCGCAAAAGCCTGAGCTAGAATGCAATCGTGCCGACACGCCTGCATTTTCAAATAAGCGGTTATGCCGTGGGACTCGCAGCAATCGGTCTGATTACGCTGACCTACTATCGTCATTTTCTGTTGGTCAAGACGACGACGGTCGTCTTAACTTTCCTTCTCGCTATTCTCATCGCTTCGGCGGTCTGGGGCCTCGGAGTTTCCGTCTTCATGTCCGTAACCGCCATGATGTGTGTCGATTACTTCTTCTTGCCGCCCGTCGGTACGTTCAATATTGATGATCCGGAAGATTGGATAACTCTTTTTTCATTCCTCGTTACTGCGGTGATCGGCAGTGAACTATCCGCGCGGGCGCGCCGCCAGGCAGACGAGGCCAACCGGCAGCGCAATGAAGTAAGCCGGCTGTACGAGTTCAGCCAGCGCCTATTGCGCGCGCGGGACCCGCTGGATTTGTTCCACGAAATTCCCTCGCAAATCGTGGAATTGTTTCATGCCCGGTCTGCGGCACTGAACCTCGTGGGGAAGGAGACCATCTACCGCTCGGGAATCGGCCCGCCGGAAATCGATGCCGCACGATTGAAAGCAGTTCAACCCCGCGGCAACCTCGAATCAGACCTGGAGCGGGGACTTTACTACTGCCCCGTTCGGCTCGGCGCGCAGACGATCGGCAGCATTGGCGTTTCGGGGTCGGTCGTTTCCCGGCAAACGCTCGAAGCCATCACTACGTTGATCGCATCAGCCGTTGACCGGATGAATGCGATCGAGCAATTGGGCAAAACCGAAGCAGTGCGGGAAAGCGAGCGGCTCAAGTCGGTCTTGTTGGACGCCCTCGCTCATGACTTTAAGACTCCGCTCACATCGATTAAGGCGGCGGCCACAAGCCTCCTGGAAGATCTGGAATTCAACAAGCGGCAGCGAGGGGAACTTCTGGTCGTCATCGATGAGGAGTGCGACCGGATCAATCGGGTGATTGGCCAGGCGATCGAAATGGCTCAGCTGGACGCCGGTGAGGCCAAGCTTCGACCGGCGCCGCATTTCGTAAGCGAACTGATCACCGCGGCGCTTGAAGATTGCGAGAGCGTCCAAAACGCGCGTCCGATCCGAACCGAAGTGCGGCCGCAGGACGCGCGAGTGTATTGCGATTTATTCTGGGCCAGAAAGGTTCTCGGCCATCTCCTCCGGAATGCGGACCTGTACTCCTCACCCGGAGAGCCGATCACGATCACCACCGAGGAAAAAAATGGTTATGTCGTTTTTCATGTCGCGGATTTGGGACCGGGAATCGAGAAATCGGAAATCGATCAAATTTTTTCCAAGTTCTACCGGGGCAAAGGCCAGCGGCACCGGGTCCCGGGGACGGGGATGGGCCTTGCGGTCGCGAAGGCTATCGTCGAAGCGCACGGAGGAACAATCGGGGTTGCCAGCGAAGTAGGCCGCGGATCGGTCTTCACATTCAGCTTGCCAATCGAGCCGGCGACGAAGGGCGCACGGTGAAGCTCCGGCCGATCCTTGCAATTTTTTCAGAACTCTAGATCGTTTTGGCTGGGCGGGCCTGTTCCGGCAATTCCAATCGGTATCCTACCCACGGTTCCGTCAGCAAATACTGGGGGGAACTCGGGGACGCTTCGATCTTTTTCCGCAGGCGGTTCACGAACACGCGAAGATATTCCTGCTCGCCTCCGTAGTCGGGCCCCCAGACTTCTTGCAGCAGTTCCCGGTGCGTAATTGTTTTGTTCGCGTGCGCGGCAAGATAAAAGAGCAGGTCGAACTCTTTCGTCGTCAGCCGGATTTGCTTGCCATCCGCGACGATTCTCCGCGCTTCAAAATCGATTTCGATATCACCCAATTTTAGTTGCTTGTCTTCCATTCCCGCGGGAAAACTCGTTCTCCTGAGGAGGGCGCGGATTCGCGCCAGCAATTCGGACACGCTGAATGGCTTGGTCAAATAGCCATCGGCGCCGGCGTCGAGCGCCTGGACCTTGTCTCGCTCCGCGCCGCGCACCGTAACCATGATAATGGGGAGGTCGGACGCAAGTCGAATCTCACGGCACGTTTGCACGCCGGAAATGCCGGGCATATTGACATCGAGAAGCACGAGATCGTACTTTTCCGAACGGATGAGGTCCAGCGCCTCATCCCCCGTACGCGCGTCTGAAACTTCGTAGCCCTGCGCGACCAGCGTCGTGCGCATCACGCGCCGAATCTGCGGCTCGTCGTCCACCACCAAGATATGCCCCATGCTCATTTCACACCTCTGGTCCGCAGGACGGCCGAATCTTCTGGAAGCCTATCTGCACGAGTAAGGTAACCTAAAAGCGGTAAAGAGCGTGTAAGCATTTCACAGGCAATACCTAAAGACTTTTGTATGAATGGATTGGCATTCCTTCGGCACTCAGGGCGCGCCACAATCGATGGATTCCGAAATGCGAGGCGTTGCCCTGGGCTAGCGTGCGGCCGCCCTCGCCGCGGCGAGCGACGGAAGATGTCAATAGGATTGGGTTTTACTAAGTGAGGAGCCGTCAGAGGCGGGCGTAGTAAGCGCCCGCCTCCGCGGCGGATACTGACACAACTGAGGATCCGTTCTGACGATTCCGCAGGGCTTAGAAGATCAACTTCAAGCCCAGCTGGACGTCGCGGTTGGCGCCCGAGCCGAGCACCGGGTTGCCGGCGGCTGCGTCCGGGGTTTCGTTGGCTAGGCCAAGGACGCCCGCGGACGGATCGTTGTTGGTCAAGTGACCCGAATCCACCTGCCCGAAAAGGGGATGGTTGAGGATGTTGAAGAGCTCCCCACGGAACTGGACGGTCAGCCGTTCCTTGATTTTAAAGTCCTTGGTCACAGAAAAGTCCCAAGTCCGAAAATTCGGGTTTTGGAAAATGTTCTTTCCAATGGTCCCGTATTGCCCAAAGGGCGGCGGGATAAGTACAGAGTTGCCCGCAGCGTAGCAGCCATCGTTGGTGAGTGAGGCGACCGCGAGCGGGCTTATTGCTTGCGCTTTCGCTAAGCATGTTGCGTTGCTCGTGCCACTAAAGAACGGGATTCCGTGAGGTGTTGCGATGAAGTCCTTGGGATTGCCGTAGAAGTTCCAAGCCTCCCCCCAAGGGTTGGGGTTCCCGCCGGGGTTGGGCCCTTCGAGTGTTCCGCTGAAATCGTTAGTAGCATCCTGTACGGCCCAGGGTGTCCCAGGTTGAATGTCCACAATGGAATTGATCGTCCATCCTTGCAGGATCTGCCCCGGAGATTTCCGTCCAGGTATCGCGTAGGTGGCTTCAAAGGTAAAGCGGTTCCGGATGTCGTAATCGCTGTTCCCGTAATTCAGATTGGGGAATGCGTTATTGAGCGGGACGCTACTCCCGAAATTCTGGGAAACATCGTCGAGCGCATGGCTGTAAGTGTAGGCAGCGGTGAACGACAAGCCGTGAGAGGTCCGCTGCGTTAGTGTGACCTGCAAAGCGTTGTAGTGAGACCTATCCTGGTTCGATAGCTGGTCGATGTAGGAGGTAAATGGGAACTTCGAGAAGTATGGTCTGGATGCCGCCTCCAAGGTCGGATCCGCATTGCAGTTGCTGTAGCTCGGGGCGCTCGCTAGGCACAATCCCGCAGGACTTGCTGGGTTCGCCGGGTCACCCCACCCAGCGCCGACAGGAGGCGCGTTGACGTCTCTCGTCCCTAGAATCTTCACGCCGTGGTTGCCGAGGTAAGCGACATCCAAGGAAAGGTTATTCGTAAAGCTATGCTGGATGTCGATGTTCCAGGTTTCGACGTAGGGCACGCGCAAATTACGATCGTAGGAGGCAGTGGAGCACGGCCCTGGCTTGGTGCCGATAAGAACATTAGGCCCGTTTACGACGGTTGTCCCGTCGCCGCAAGCCACGAGAGCCTGGAAGATCGGCATACTCGCGTTATTTTGCCACCCGTTTGTCAGGCCCCCTTTGACCGGGTTGACGGTGGTGGCCGCAATGGTCCCAGAGCCCGCCACGCAATTCCCATTCTGGCAAATCTCGGCTCCCGTCGGAACCTTGCCGAGCCCGAGAGAATTGCCGCCGGAATTGAAAAACGCGGAAGAGGGTACGAACTCATACAATAGACCGACGCCCGCACGGATCACCGTCTTCTGGTTGCCCGAGATATCCCAGGCAAACCCCAAGCGTGGCGACCAGTCGCGGTGATCGGGATTGTAGGGAGACGTGATCCCGTCGCCCACCTGCACATAGCCGGTCGCTGAATTGGGGTCGAAGTTGCCCTCACGGTTGCTGGCCTCGGCCCAGACGGAACCCACCTCATAGCGCACGCCGAGGTTGATGGTCAGCTTGGCGGTTGCCCGGAAGTCGTCTTGGAAGAAAGCCGCGATGTGATTGGTGTGGGCATCCCGGACCGCGTCCCCCACGAAGATAGTGCCTGCACCTACGTTGCCCAGCAGGAAATTTTCAAGGGGAGTGCAAGCGGCCGGGGCGCTTGTGCTCGGATCGATGGGGTTGAAGGGGCAACTACCGCCGCTCTTAAATTTAATGTTCCCCTTCGCGTTGTTGGTGGCACCCGAAACGGTTTCCACGTAGGTGTACTCGCCCCCAAACTTGAAGGCGTGTTTGCCTTTTAGATAGGAGATGTGGTCAAGAATCTCCGTATTTTGGTTCGGTCCGACGATCTTGGGCCAGTTGCCTCCTAACTGGGTGAAACCCGAAATAGGGAGCTTCGGGAAACCAAAATAGTCCGAGTCCTTCACGCCCGTGTTTATCGCGTAGCCCGTCGGGACTCCGTTGGACAGTCCCCAGGGGGCGTCCGGGTTGGCATTGTGGTCGACGGAGAAAAACGGCAGCCTGTAGTGCGTGTAGCCCACCTTGAATTCGTTCACCATCGAGGAGTTTGGAACATACGTCCAGCTCCCCGAGCCCACTCGAGCGTTCACGGGAAATAGGGACTCGTAGAAGTACGAAGCGATTGCCGATGGGTTGTCATTGTAGGTGCCTGCTCCGTCGCCGATGAAGAACATGCCGCTCAATGTGTTTTTGTCGTTGGGGTGATAATCGACTTTAGCCAGGCCGTTGTACGTATTGTTCACGTTCTGAAACGCGTCCACACCGCTTGGAACGACCTGCTGGGGGATACCGGAGAACTCGTTCCCCGTGTTAAACGGAAACACGTTTTCGACCGTACTAGAGGCGGGCACAGGCGTGCAGCTACCGGTGGGAAGGCCCGCCAAGGTAGCGCTGAGGTTGCTGACTTTTGCACGTCCCATTTGATTACAGGCATCTACGATGCTATTGGTGAAATCACCGCCAAGCGGAGCATCCACAGGTTCCAGGATCGCCGATATCTGGCCCAAGTTGAGCAGCTGCGCTTCATAGCCGACATACCAGAACAGCTTGTCCTTCAGGACGGGTCCGCCGGCTGTGGCGCCGTATTGCTCTAACGCGAGCGACGGCGACGCAGTGCCCTGGGGTTGGAAGAAGTTTTTCGCATCCCAGGAGCCGTCACGCCCAAAGGCGTAGGCCGTGCCGTGCAACGAGTTGGTGCCGGATTTCAACCCCACATTGATTGCGACCCCGGGCTTCCATCCTACTTCCGCCTTAGGATCCTGCTGGATGTTGAAATCCTGGATGGCATCGATAGGCAGCAGCGTCGCCGCATCGCCCGCTGGGGCATAGCCATTAATGAGCTGCGAGCCCTGGCCCCATTCATACAAGTTCAAGCCGTCCAGCAGGAACATGGAATCGCCGGGCCGCAGGCCCATGCTCGACTGGTTGCCTCCGCCGCCACCCGGTTGATTGACAAATCCAGGGCGCAGCGTAAGCAAGTTGACGAAGTTGCGGCCGTTCAATGGGAGGTCGGCAATCTTCTCGCTGGTGACGTTGCCCTCCAGAGTCGCCGAAGTCGTTTCGACGAGAGGGATCGCTTCGGTAACGGTAACAGTCTGGGATTGCTCGCCGGGCTGCATGACGACATCGACCTTGGCTTCCGTGCCGACGCGGATGTCCAGGCCTTCGCGGGTGTACGTTTTAAAGCCTTTGTATTCGACTCGAATACTGTACGAGCTGGGGTCGAGGTTAGGGGCGGCGTACTCGCCGGCTTCATCCGTGGTCAAAGTTCGGTTCACGCCTTTGAGCGTATCCGTTACGGTCACAGTGGCGCCCGCAATGGTGCCGCCCGATTGGTCTCGAACGGTACCCAGGATGCGGCCCTGATTGGATTGCGCGTAAAGCGAAGCGGAAATCAGCAATACCGCGACCAGTGAAGCCAAAACTTTTGCAGCACTCGCAATACTTCCACGCCATGACACGCAGAGCACTGAAAGGTTCATATGCCCCCCCCCTTTTTTAAACATCGGTTGAAAATCTGGCCTGTGGAAACACCCTCTATGAGCGCGTGTTTAGCACCTGTTTGAGACGAATGTCAATGTATTTCTTTTGAATCTCGCGGCGTGTGGAAAATCCGGGTGTTTCGATGGCGTGGAATGCAGGAAGATGTGTCGCGCTCCGATTGGAGCGTTCACTGCATGGAGGGCAAAACCGGGTGGAGTCCGAAAGCCTCGTTTTCAAACATGTCTTCGCAAATCGCTTCGCCCGCGCGGGCGTCCGGCCTGATGCGGAATGTTCTCGGCGTCGCATCCCAGGTCTTTGTGAAGGCGACCGGATCGTCGATGGTGAGGTTGAGCTGCAGGGTCTTGTCGTCCACCCGCCGGAAACGCTCGATGAGGTGCAGCTTGTCGCTGTGCGGGTGGCCCATCCGGTCGAGCCAATTGATATCGCTGATACCAACTGTATCGACGACAAATGTGTCGCCGTCCCACTTGCCGATGGAGTCTCCCATCCAGGTGGGGTGAAGGTTCGCGGGATGCTGCCGTCCGTCGGTGTGGATCTGGCGTATACTGCGACCGATGAACATCAGCATGCGGTCCGGCAACTCGACGAGTTGGAACGCCGCCTGAACGGCTGCATAAATGCGGGGAACGCCGTTCGGGAGGCAGCTATAAGCGGGATCGTTCGATTCTTCCACGGGGTGCGGGCCGAAGGAAGGCTTGTTGGCTTTAAATTTCTCCTCCGCCCAAGGGGTCATGGGAGGTTCGTCCCCTATAAGGGCATAGTTGTACCAAGGCACGCCGCGCGGCGCACGTAACGCCCAAGTTCCAGACAGACTCTTCGCTGGAATTGCATTCTGGGCCTTTGCCGGTCCCGGCTGGGTTGCATTGGACGGCGCGTCCGATTGAGCGAGCGCGACGAAAGAGAGAGCGAGCGCAGCCGGCAGGATCATCAGCGAAAAGAGTAAGCGACGCATTCGAAGCTCCACTTATATCCGTTAAAGAAAATTACCACTAAGTACTATCACTCTCTCGAGGGCAGCATCGGCTTCAGTCCAAACGCCTCGTTGATGAAAATATCCTCGCACGCTCCCCCGCCGGCGCGCGCGCTCGGCGGCCGCAACTGGAAAACTTTCCGAGCCGTCCAGGGCGCCGCGTAGGCCTTCGGATCGTCGATCGTCATCTCCAGCTCAAGCGAATTGTAGGCCACGCGGCGGAAACGCTCCACGAAGTGCAGGGCATCGCTGTGCGGGTGACCCATCCGGTCAATCCAGGTTCGGTCATCGATTCCGACGGTGTCGACGACGAACGTATCTCCCTGCCAGCTTCCAATCGAATGGCCCATCCACAGCGGGTGCAGGTCTTTGGGATGCTGCCGCCCATCCGTATAGATTTGGCGGACATTCTGGCCAAAGAGCATGAGCGTTCGGCCGGGCTGTTGAATGATCTGCATCCCAGCGGCGATGGCAGCGTAGACGCGAGGCACTCCCGGCGGAAAACAGCCGTAGGCCAGATCGTTCGAATCTTCCTTCCTGTACGGGCCGAAGGAGGGCTTGTTGGCATTGAATTTCGCCTCGGCCCAGGGAGTCATGGAAAGGTCTTCTCCTCGAAGCGCGTAATTCCACCAGCCCCCGTCATCGTCGCCATAAACGCTTTTCCGAGCGTCGCCGACAGGCGGGCGCGCGCCCCAAGTGCCGGACAAGTCGTGTGCCGGGTTTGGCATCTGATCTCCCGCCACTTGCGATTGCGCCGGTTTCGTCTCCTCACCCATTTGGCCAAACATCGCGGACGGAAACACCAGTACCGCTGCCAATAGAACCGAATATGTCAGGTATTTTCGCAAATCAGCAACTCCGGTCCTATTGGCGGTCTACGAGTTTTTCCTGCTCGCACACGCCTTCCCAGTCAAGAGCCAGGCTCGGCTGCAATTGAAAGCCTGTTTGTACCGTCCAAGGCTTCGTGTACGCCTTTGAATCCTCAATCGTAATTTCGTCGCTGAGGGTATCGTGGCTGACGCGCCGTATCCGCTCGGTGACGTGCAGCGCTTCGCTGTGCGGATGGCCGGCTCGATCCAGCCAAGTCTTGTCATTAAAGCCGATCACGTCGATAACCAGCGTATCGCCCTCCCACTTGCCGATGGAGTCGCCCATCCAGAGGGGAGGATCCAGAAACTCGTCATGCGCGCGCCCATCAATGTAAATGTGGCGAACGATGCGATCGTACTCGAACATCATGATCACTTCATCCGGCAGCTGCACGATCTCTATCGGCTTGGGATGGAGATAGATCCGGGGCAGGCCGGGCGGAAAACAGCCGTACACCGGATCGTTGGATAGCTTCGGCGTTGTTTTATAGGGGCCGAAGACCGGCTTGGCGGCTTTATATTTTTCCTCCCCCCAGGCGGTCATGGGAGGACCCTCTTTGGCAAAGGCAAAACTGGAATACGCGCTGGCACTCGCGGATGGATGTACAAGCCACATGCCAGACAAGTCGGCCGGCGCCTTTTTGGGAGCCTCCGTGGACCCGGATTGCCCGGCCATTTGAGCGAGCGCAATGGAAAAGGAGGCGAACAGTATTGGCACTGCCAGGATCACACACATCCGGTATTTGCGCATGAAGTCTCTCAGTCGTTCCGAAATCGGCAAACTTGAATATAGTTGAGGCCCCGATGGAATGAGGCCGCTGGAACGTGTCAACCCTCAGTTATCATCGCCACCGAGTGCGGTGATTTCTTTGCCGTCGGCCATTTGCAGCTTCATCACGCGGAGGACGTTGGCCCCGTTTTTGGCGCGATTCCCGATCATCGTAATTTGGTCGCCGGGCTTGAACATATCCTTGGTCCACCCGCGCCTGTGCAAAGTGCCGGGATTGGTGAATTCGCCGTCCCATTTCACGACCGCACCACTCTCGTCGGTCACGTTGATAAAGAGCTGGCAATGGGGATTGATAAAGTCGAACTCCACGACCGTTCCCTTCAAAGTCGTGTTTTGCGATGTATCGTATGCCGCCGCTCCGTGGTGCGCGAACATTGGACCAGCAACTAAAAGAAGAACTGCAGCAGCGCCCAGAATTACTGTCAGCTTGCGTGTCATCCTATGCCTCCCTCGTGCATTCAGATCGGCCTAACAACTAACCGAATTACTTTGCCGGTACAAACTTCTGAATCCTTTCGCCCGTCGTGACCTCACCCGTGTAGATGTTCCCCTGAGAATCCGCGGTGGCGACGTGCAAGCTGTGGAACTGGCCCGGCAGATGCCCGGCGTGGCCAATCCTGCCCGCCACGGAGCCATCGTTCCGGTTGAGGATCCACACGACACTGTTCATCATATCAGCGACGTAGAGGTATTTTTGTTGCGGGTCGGGGGAAAAGTTAATGGAGCCCGCCGTATTGTTGCCGCTATTATTGGCCACCGGAAATTCTTTCAAGAATTTGCCCTGCTTCGTGAAGACTTGAATCCTGTCGCCGCCGCGGTCGCAGACGTAAACCAGCCCATCATTGGAAATGTGCACGCAGTGGACCGGCTCGCGGAATTGCTTGATCGGTGCATCCCCGGGAACGCGCGGCGGCAAAGGATCGTTACTGATTTGATCCAAAGGAACGCCGTAGGCTCCCCAGCCGCGCTTGTATGCACCCGTATCGGAATCGTACACGATCATCCGTTTGTTCAAATACCCGTCTGCGATGTAGATTTCGTGGGCCGCGTCATCCAGTTCCGCCGCGGCGACTCCGCGCAAGAGAAGACTCGTTTGTTGATTATCCTGCTTCTGCTGATCCTGCTGTTCCACGGCGGGGCCACGATGGCCAAAATCAGAGATGAACTTTCCATCCGCCGTGAATTTGAGCAGAGTGTCTCCGGACCTGGCGCCCGCGAGCCAAACGTTTCCCTGTTTATCCACAAGAATAGTGTGTTCCGAAGCAGGCCAGCCCGGCGCATAGTTGGGGCCGCCCCAGGACCGAAGTAGGTCGCCTTCAACATTGAATTCCAGCACTGCGGGCGGCGGCACGCAGCATTCCGCGGTGGGCGGAATCAGCGTGGCAAAATTCATGGTCTTGTCCAAATCACGCGGGCGATTCAGGACCCAGATGTTGTCCTTCTTGTCCACGAACATCCCGGTGACGCCCATAATAGTCCAGTTCACGGGCAGCGGTTTGGGCCAATTGCCGTCCAGCTTGTATCGAGGAGAATCCTGCGCCTGTAGGGCCGGGGCAATACTCAGCATCAAGCTCAAGCAGAGTCCGACAATCAAGGCGCATGCAGTCATCCAATTCTTCCAATAACGCATTTCAGTACTCCTCTCTGGAGTTGCCTGATCGTCAGGCGGCTTAGGAAACGATTCCCGAAAAGAAATGTAAAGCTCAGTATTTTTCTGCCGCTCTATCTGCCGACCTCTGCACCCATTTGCGCTTCGCTTCCTATTAGCTCGGTAACATCTTCTCGACACACAAGGAAAGCCAGCACCGGCACGAGAACGGTAAGAAAAGTTCTTTGATTGCTCCCGAGACTGCGCCCACGCCAGTCCGCTCACAATATGACGCACCGATCGCAGGTCTGGTTTCAGAAGTGTCATGGAATTTCCCGGCGCGGGGATGTGAGGTCGAGTTCATAAGCCCAGATTGCAGCCGTCGCAGGTTTCCGCAATCTTCGATAGTAAGACTCCGTCGCGTTCAAGATGAAATTGTGATTGGAGATTTATCTTTGTAAGCGAATGAAAGTCAAGCGAAATCCCTTGACATGTTTGAAACTGAATGATACTCCCGCGCATCTAGAGTCTTTGAAAAAATGGCGTGCTGACTGCCCGATCCAAATAATTGCGAGAATCTTGCCCGGCTCATGCTACGCACAAACGATTTCGCGGTTTGGCGCCGTCCCCGTCGAATTGGGGGGTATTCCCTGCTGCCCCAAGGAGACACCGATGAATAGGACTCGATACGCGATTGCCGCATTTGTCCTGGCGATTCTTCCCGGGGCGTACCTCGCGCTCGCCCAGCAAAATGTATCGCCGCCACATCCGATGACGTTCTTCGTCACCAGCGTGGGCCTGGGCAAAGGGGCGAACCTCGGTGGATTGGCCGGCGCCGACGCGCAATGCCAGGCGCTCGCTACCGCGGTGGGTGCAGGTAACCACACTTGGCACGCGTATCTCAGCACACAGGCGAAGAATGGCCAGCCGGCGGTCAATGCGCGCGACCGGATTGGGCAAGGTCCGTGGTACAACGCGAAGGGAGATATGATCGCTCACGATCTCGCCGATTTGCACGGCGACACAATCGAACTCGCGCGTCTCGGCAGCAATCTCAACAAGATGACCGCGCTCACAGAGAAGGGCGAGATTGTTCCCGGCTTGAGTGAAAACCCGAAATGTCCAGGACCGGGTTGCAACGAACACGAGATGCTGACGGGCTCGCAGCCGGATGGCCGCGCTTTCACAGACACCGCGGACCACACTTGCAACAACTGGACGAGTAACACCGATGGCGTGGCATTCGGCACCAACTCGTGGGAAGAAGCTGAAATCGGTTTTTCCGATCGCAACGGGGGCAGCAACGGAAATTGGAATTCGTCACACCCGACCAGGGGTTGCAGTCAGAAGGCTTTGCTGGCCACTCATGGCGCGGGAAGGTTTTACTGCTTCACACCAAATTGAATCGCTGTCCTAGTATATTTTATAGCGTTTCACGGATCGGCTACTTTCTTGTTGCCCTACGGATCGCCAAATTGCCGTCCGAAAACGGCGGCCTATCGGGCCAAGACGAGGAGAGACAAATGACCAGGAATCTGTCGAAAGTTATGCTGGTTATGGTGGCTTTGATGCTGGTTTCATTTCTGGCGCTGGCGCAGGATGGCGAACAGCAAGGCGGCGCTCAGCGGCATCCGATGACTTTCTTCGTCACGAGCGTCGGTGTCGGCGACGGCGCCAATCTCGGCGGTTTGGCTGGAGCCGATGCGCATTGCCTGATGCTCGCAACCGCGGTGGGAGCAGGTAGCCACACCTGGCGCGCGTACCTCAGCACGCAGGCCAAAGGCAGCCAGCCGGCGATCAATGCGCGCGACCGAATCGGGACGGGGCCGTGGTACAACGCGCGCGGACAACAAATCGCCAAAGAGCAAGCCGATTTACATGGAGACACGCTGGAACTCGCGCGTCTCGGCAGCAATCTCTTTAAGCAATCGGCGCTGAATGAAAAGGGCCAGGTGATGAACGGCGTGGGGGACACCCCGAACACTCACGATATGTTGACGGGCTCGCAGACGGACGGCCGGGCCTATACCGACAGCCAGGACCACACTTGCAACAACTGGACCAGCAACGGCGCAGGCAGCGCTCAAGTGGGACATTCCGACCGCATCGGCGCCGGGAACAGGTCCTGGAATTCCGCGCATGCCAGCAAAGGGTGCAGCCAGGACAATCTGGTGAGCACGGGCGGCGCGGGCTTGTTCTACTGCTTCGCCATCAATTAACCCGCACCGAGGCTTGTGAGTTCGACGTTGGCGTACTCATTCACAAATCTGACTGCTCGATTTCGAAATTCGAAACGCGCCGTTTCCCGCCGCCGGTTCTGAAAGACTATCTTGCTTGCGCTGACTTTGCCGGCGATTCAGCGCGTTGGTGTTCAAAGTAATCAATAAAGTCCACGAGATGGTCGTTATACTCGTCCGGGTATAGCCGGAAATCGAAATGATCGGCCTTGTTTACGATGATCATACGTACCTTCGGATTTTGCACCGCGATCAAGTCGTATAGCGCGAGGCCCCGCGCCAATGGGACCGAATGTTCGTCGTGCCCCCAGATAATCAGCACCGGGAACGGGAGGACATCCGGTTGATTCTGTATGCGCGCGAGCAAATCTCTCTTATAGACGTTGAACGGCGAATCCACGGGAGTTGTTCCTGAACGCTCGCCGGCGCCAGCTTTGATTTTCTCCTCGGCCTCTTTCGATTTTG
This sequence comes from Verrucomicrobiia bacterium, assembly GCA_035604385.1. Classification (GTDB taxonomy): domain Bacteria; phylum Acidobacteriota; class Terriglobia; order Acidiferrales; family UBA7541; genus Palsa-360. Next base: position 14,633 of record DATNIO010000193.1, read on the forward strand.
GAAGCTCGTTCATATAAACCGCCGCGTCCCAGAACTCCTGGTCCCAATTCGCTTCCGGCTTGTAGGACAGGGCCTGAAGCCTGCACTTCCAGAAAGCCATTTCCGGCTCCTTCGGACATTTGAGCACCGGGTTCTCGCTAGGCGGGACGCCCGGCCCGAGAGGCGCCGCCGTGACGCTATCCATAATGGTCAGCGTTCTGATGATATCCGGATGCTCGACGGCGATGAAGAGCGCCATTCCGCCACCGTGTGAATGGCCGACCAGGTTGACCTTGCCCAATTTCAAAGTCTGAATGAACTGGACGATGTGGTCCATTTCGGCGTGGATGTTGTAGTCCTTGTCCGTCTTGGGATTATCCGTCAAGCCGGAGCCCAGCCGATCCAGCGCGAAAACGTGAAAGTGCTTGGCCAGGCCGGGAATGTTTTTCGCGAAGTAGTTTGCGCTGGCGTGGCCGGAGAAGCCTTCCTCGGCGTGAATCAATACCATCGGCTCGCCGGTTCCCATTTCGTAGTAACGCGTCTTGATCCCGTTGACGTCCACGAATTTTGCCTTGAGGCCGTCGATGGAGCCGTCTTCGTTGACGGCCTGTGTTTGTCCGGCGGCAAGCATCAACAGCAGCGCAAGCATCAGAACTTTCAGCAGCACGGTCCAATCTGCGCGATGGCGGCGCAGGCAGGTACGCAACGGAAGTGCGACACGGTATTCATTCTCAATTGACACGAGTTTGTCCTTTCAGGAGCGGGCCGCGTATGACTTTCATTCACGATCGGCTGCGGTCACTTCTCAACGCGCTAAGTCACCGGCTCAAATGTATTTTCAAGTAACCGCAATATGGTCGCCTGGCGAAAGCTATCACAAAGAGCCTTGACGCGGACAGTGAGTAATACTAAACCACCCTTGCAATTCATTTGATTCGAGAAGGGACGCAGGTTTTTCGAAACGCCGGCATTACAACACACTATCCTCATTCTGGTATGGTGCTCCATCACTATTGAACGCTTGGTGAGAAACTCGGGCTAGGCCGGGATTCGGGCGCGGGGGCGCTTTCGTTTCCACTCGTAATCCTTGCGCAGCAAGGCCTGGTGTTTCTTGCACTGCGCGCAGATCTCGGCGAACGCCGCTTTCACGCTGGCAAGTACGTCGGATCCTTTTCCCGTGGCGTGCAGCGTGCCCGTGGGAAGCGAGAGATTGACCGAGAACGTGTAGTTTTCCTTTCGCGCATGCTTCTCGATATCCACGTGCAACAGCACCAGATCCGGCGCGTACCGCTTCAGCAGCTTGTCCAGCTTCGCCGCCTGACGTTGCGTTTCTTTTTCGACGGGCTCGCGCCATTCTTCATGAGCATTGCGAATCGTCAGTTTCATGGGAGAACCTTTCCGGGCAAATTTTGGAAGGGGGTTGCGATCCGCGGCTCGATCCCGAAGCGCATGGGCAATTTCAGAATAACAATTAGCCAATGCGGTTGCAAATCGCGGGTTCCCTGAAGACACCCGAAACTTCCCGACAACGATGGAAACGAAACTTCGCGGCTACTTCTTGAAGAGGTTTTCAAACGCCTGGCGGGCGTCGAGAGGCCGTGTTGCGCGTTCCGGCGAAGCCGAGGGGCCCGACGGAGGAGCCGACGGCGCTGTATCCTTTTCAATCGTCGTGCGAAATTCGTAGAACGTGCAGTCGTTGACCTGGTCTTTCCGGGCAATCCGTTCGGGAACGGGCTTCATGCATTCAAAGCGCGCGGCGGTGTCAAAGTAAGCGCACTGCTTGCAGCAATGCAGCTCGAAACTGCAACGCGGGCACTTTCCTTTCGGATCGAAGCCCGGCTGAAGCACGGCGCCGCAATTGGAACACCGCGCGCGTGTAATCGTGCCCACCATGCGCGGCGTTCGCGGTCCGATCTGTTCCTGACGTGGGTGGCCTTCGTGGTGCTGACGTTTTTCTTTTTTTTGGGGCTCGTCGGCACTCTGGTAGCCCCTGTGCTTATACTTCCGGTCCAAGGAGAACCTCCGGGGGGAAACTAATCATACTCTGAATCAGAACATGCCAGTCGAATATTAAGAGAAACTGTAAATAATCCTAAGAATCCTAAATATGGTTGATTGCGGGTCAAAACCGTTCGCTGGCTGTTGCTTACGATCCCTGGGCCCACAGACGCGCGAATCCTTCCGCGCGCAAATCCGGTTGCAATAATTTCCGTGGCATTCCGGCATCGGAGAGAATTGCTTCGGCGGCCAGGTAACCGGAGCGGACGGCTCCTTCCATTGTGGACGGCCAGCCGGTCAATGTCCAGTCCCCTGCGAGAAATAATCCTGAGAGGGGACTTTTCTGCGTGGGACGCCACCGATCCGAACCGGGAGCCGGCGAAAACGTCGCGGCCATTTCCTTGACGACGGTTCCCTTCACGAGCGTGGCCTCGCGAGTTTTGGGAAGCACATCGCGCAATTCCTCGAGGCACAGCGCAATAATTTCCTGCCGCGAGCGCGAAGCCAGGCTGTACGACGCGCTGATGACCAGCTGCAAATATTGCCCGCCATCTTTCGCACCACCACTGGAGAGCTGCGTCTTGTTGAACACCCACTGCGTCGTGCTGTCCAGCAGCGTAAGGAACGGCTCGCTCATCACGGTTCGATTGAACCAGAGATGCACTCCGGTGATCGGCGAAGTTCGCAAATTTCGCAGGTTCAAGAACACGGGCTCGCGATCCACAACTTCCTTGGGAAGCAGTTCCGGCAAGACGTCCTGCGTCACCGCGGCGAGATAATAGTCCGCCGTCTCGACCGAGCCGTCTTCCCTTTCCACTCCTTCGACGCGGCCATCCACAACGAGAAATCCCCGCACCCCGGCGCGCAACTGAACTTCTCCGCCCTGTGCGGCAAGCGCCTTGCGGCAGCCTTCGTACAACTCGCCGAGAGGAACACGCGGAATGCCGACGCGGTAGCCGCCGCGCGTGGAGAGAAACGCTTTCCAGAACACGTCGATTCCGTAGCGCGCGTCGATGCGATCGAGTTCTTCATCGAGCGCGCTGACCAGGATGACTTCCCAGAAGCGGCGGATCGCGCGCGCGGTCTGGCGATGTTTTTGCAGCCACGCGAGCATCGTAACGTTTTCGCCCCCGACGTCCGTTGAAAGATCCGCAGGCTGTCCTCCGCTGAGCGCAATGGCGAGCAGCGCCTGCGCGATGGCGCGTTTGTCCGCCCAGCCGAGGAGCGGAAAAAACGCGAACGAAGGGGCCATGTGCAACGGCGGCGGCAGCGCCACGGGTGCGATCGCGCCGCGCCGCCCATCGGGCGCGGCAAACAGCAGCCGGTCAAAAAATCGGATCTGATTCGCGGCGCCGACGCGGCGATAGAAATCCTCGAGGTTCGTGCAGCATCCCAGCGTAACGTGCTGGCAGTTGTCGACGTGCTCGCCGCCGGGCAACACGTAAGACGCCGCACGGCCACCCAGATGGGGCCGCTTTTCGAGCAAACGCACGCGGAAGCCGGCTTCAGCCAGCGCGACGGCCGAGGAAAGTCCCGCCAGGCCGCCGCCGATCACGATC
>DATNIO010000194.1:0-10265 GCA_035604385.1 Verrucomicrobiia bacterium
GAATACTGGTTCGCTATCGATGTGGATAGGTATTCTTGAAAATGTCCGATCATGCGAAAGCTCCTTCCATGAGAAGGCCGGTTAGTGTCAAGCCATTACTCTCTTTTCTCCTCTTTTTTCATTCCTCGAGTTTTCCGTAGAGAAATCTCACACCAGGATCGCCTAGCATCGACGATCGCCAGCGCCGTCGACCCACAGCACCCCCTGTTTTGACCCTTTCCTCAAAAGGTCGGTAAGGGTTAGGCCGGTTCTTCCTTCTTTCCCGCAGTTGTTCCCCGTTCGCTAAGCCGCCCCTGTCGCCATCCTTCCATCCGCACTCTTTGGTGAGCGATATTCGCTCGGTGCAAGTTGGGTGTTCTCGTTTCAGTGGTGCTGCTACCTGAGAATCGACCTCTGTTCCCACCGTTTCTGTGGGAGTTGGGCCCCAGGACTTAGTCGCAGTCACCTGGACTCGGCGGTTGAGCTCGGCTGTCGGGATCGCAACTCTCTAGGCCACTTCCCGCATCGCTTTCTGGCTATTGCGCAGTGGTTCGTACACCTCTCCGCCTACCCACAGCCGATGCAGCAGTACCGCCAGCTTTCCAGCCACGGCCACGACGGCTCGCTTCTTGGAATTTTTTCCTCCTCGCTCCGCAAGCTTCAGCCCCCATCGGACCTCAACCCGAATTCTTCGCGTTCATGGGCAGCGACAATGGGTTTTTGAGCCTGGTAGCCGCGCCAGACTTCAAGACGATCGCTGGCTTGAAAGGCAAGACCTTGTCGGTGGATGCGCGAACGACCGGATATGCCTTCGTGTTGTTCGACATTCTCAGAAGAAATGGCCTGGAAGAGAGCGACTACAAAATCGAAAAAGTTGGAGGGACGACACTACGCTGGGACTCGCTGCGTGAGGGGAAACAGTCGGGAACTCTGCTCTCGGCGCCTTTTAACTTTCTCGCCAGCGAGCAGCATTTCAATGAGCTGGCGCGAGCGATCCAGGTGATTGGACCGTATCAAGACAATGTCGCAGCAACCCGCTCCTCCTGGGCCAAAGAGAACAGAACCAAGGTAATTGCCTTCATTCGCGGCTACGCTCAGGCAATCGATTGGCTCCACGACAAAGCGAACCGCGAAGAAGCGATCTCAATCCTTCTGAACAATGTCAAAATGTCTCCCGAGTTAGCCGAGCGCACCTACGATGAGCTTCTCGATCCAAAGGATGGCTTTTTCCGAAAGGCGCGCGTGAACACGGAGGGGATGCGGACGGTCCTTGCCTTGCGAAGTCGCTATGCGAACGCTAAGAAGGTTTTGGTCGATCCGTTGAAATACTACGATTCCAGTTATTACGACGCTGCCATGCGCTAGGAGCCTCGGCGACCGGGGCTGGTCATAGCGGCAAGAACGCGAGGAATGACGGTTAGAGCGTCCAGTACCAGTGTTTTCCCGCGAGAGTGCTATTCCAGTGGAACATTTTTTCAGATGTCCCTATTGCGGAGAAGAAATTTCGATGGTGCTGGACCTTTCGGTGCCCCGGCAGACTTACGTCGAGGATTGCGAAGTATGCTGCAATCCGATTGAGATTACTTACAGCGTGGAAGACGACGCGATCTCCAGCTTCGCTGCCAAAGTTCTGGAATAAATTATTTAAGTTCAGGAAACCGGAGGCAGGTTATTCGGCTTTGCAGAGTACGGAAAAAGTAGCCTATTTTGTCATTCCGAGCGAAGCGAGGAATCTCTCAGATTTGAGTCCAAGAAAGAGAGATTCCTCGCTTCGCTCGGAATGACAAAAAGAGGAGGCCTTCCAAGCGGCTCTCAAAGATATTCACCGTCACCTTGCCGCGGAGAGCGTGGAACTGGAAAATTGGTGGACGTGACAAGGATCGAACCTACGACCTTCCCGATTTCATCATTCCGATAAGATGACATATCAAGGTTTGAGTGAGTTCAGACTATTTTCCGAGAGCATCGCTCAACGACTCGGGGCCTTTGGGGTCGACCTTCTCCCAACCCTCGCGTTCTGCTTTGCGCACCGTAAGCCACGTGAAACCAATAAGGATGGGCGTGGAAAGATACCTGTTCATCGAACCAAAATCTCTCTCTAAGAGGTGAATAAACGCAAGCAGGAAGAAATCTGCTGTTATGAAGGGGCCAGCCACCCAAGAGACCCACAGACCAATTTCAAGGAATGCGGTTGAAGTTCCGCGTTGTCGAGCGATCTTCCGCATGATCGCGTAGTTCAAGATTAGCAACATGAGATATACTAGCAAGGTTAGTATATGATTTAGTTTGAAAACGCGGGCTAATGTGGGCGAATTCAATGGCACCATAACAACTATATTAGCAATTAGCAGGCAATAGTATGAGCGCATCCATTCGTCCGGTGCATGCGGAGTTCCACCATCCACATAAAGGAAAGTGTTACAAACTCGTGGCTTACAATCAATTCGGCATATGAGTGTGCAGTAACGTGCGCAACTGAAGACAATTTGCGGCAGCAATGCGCAACACCAAAACACATTTGTTAAGACACGCTTAGGATGCTTCTGCGGGACGCTCTCTCATTCTTCGTGGCTTTGTTGATTTGAAAATTGGTGGACGTGACAGGGATCGAACCTGCGGCCTCATCCATGCCATGGATGCGCTCTCCCAGCTGAGCTACACGCCCGTCTCGGTGCAAATCGAACTGCCGGCGGTTTGGCAGACCGCAAAAATCATCTTAACGAATCCATCGATGAAATTCCACTGTGATGCGTGCGGGCAGTTGTTGGTAGGACAGCCACTCTTGGCTGTCCCTTGATGTCGTAGCAGGACGTACGCGGACAGCCAAGAGTGGCTGTCCTACTGTCCTCACTTCCATTAGAATGACAGCCCTATGCCTAAACTCACATTTCTTGGCGCGGCCGGAACCGTTACGGGCTCGAAATATCTGGTGGAGGCCGAAGGCAAAAGGCTGCTGGTGGATTGCGGCCTGTTTCAAGGGCTGAAGGAACTGCGTCTGCGCAACTGGAATCCTCTTCCAGAAAAACCAGCGACGTTCGACTGGTGCGTTCTGACGCACGCGCATTTGGACCACGCGGGGTACTTGCCGCGACTCGTGCGCGACGGATACCACGGCCCGATCTATGCCGACGCGGCGACGATCGAGTTGTGCAACATCCTGCTCGCGGATTCCGCGCATTTGCAGGAAGAAGATGCCGAAAAAGCCGGACGCGGCGGATACAGCAAACACGCAAAACCCTTGCCGCTCTACACATCGGAAGACGTCGCTCCGGTGCTGAAGGCGCTGCAGGAGATTCCGCGCGCCGATTCCTTCACTATCTCTCCGCAATTCACGGTGCGCCCGCACGACGCGGGGCACATTCTCGGCTCAGCCAGCCTGGAGATGACGATCACCGAAAATGGGAAGAAAATAGTGGTGCTCTTTTCGGGCGACATCGGCCGCTACGATCAGGTCATCCTGAAAGATCCGGAAGCGCCACCGCGCTGCGACGTGCTGCTGTGCGAATCCACCTATGGGGATCGCGATCACCCTGCCGGCTCGCAGGAAGACGCGCTGGCGGAAGTCGTCAATCGCGTCGCCAAACGCGGCGGACAAATTGTGATTCCAGCGTTCGCCGTGGACCGCACGCAATCGATCATGTACATCATCCGCAAGCTCGAGGACGCCAACCGCATCCCGCATCTGCCCGTCTATGTGGACAGTCCGATGGCCATCAGCGTGACCGATTTATATTTGCGCCACCACGAAGACCACGATCTCACCTTTACAGAGGAAGAAAAAAAAGGAAATCCACTCGACGCGCACACCGTGCACTACATGCGCACGGTCGACGACTCGAAAAAGATCAACGATGTGCGGACCCCAGCCATCATCATTTCCGCGAGCGGCATGGCCACCGGCGGGCGCGTCCTGCATCACATCGCGCGCCTCGCGCCGGACCGCAAGAACGCGATCCTCCTGGCCGGGTTCCAGGCGGAAGGCACGCGCGGCCGTGCGCTAGAAGAAGGCGCGAAAACGGTGCGCATCCACGGCGAGGATGTCCCGGTCGGCGCGGAGGTCATTAATCTGCGGCAATTTTCCGCGCACGCGGGCCAGAGCGAGCTTATGCGCTGGCTTACCGGGCTTCCCACCCCTCCTCGGCAAACTTATCTGACTCACGGGGAACCTCAGGCTTCCGCCGCGCTCAAAGCAAAGATTGAATCCGCCTTTCGATGGCGCGTGGCGCTGCCGCAATATCTCCAGACCGTGGATCTGAACGCTTAACACTTGCGTCCATCCTTGCGCCGGGCATTGCGAGGCGTGTTAGAATTAATTCACTTCCCCCGCCCACCGGAGGGGCTATGCTTCTTCGCCGTTTACCGGTTTTCTTTTTGCTGCTAGCTCTCGGTGTATTGCCCGGAAGCGCGCAAAACGCGCCTTCCCGGCGTGCCGTCTTCAGCATCGGAGGCAGTATCCGTGACGAATCCGACCACCATGCCATGGAAAGTATTTCGGTGACCCTGAAACAATTGACTGGGAACATCGTAAATTCCGTTTTTACGCGTGGAAACGGCGATTTCGAGTTCGACGGGCTCGGCAACGGCGACTATATCGTTGAGATCAATGTGAGGGACTACGAACGATTCCAGCAAACGGTTACGATTTCCGGCGCCAGCCGCATGGGACTTTCCATCTTTCTCTCCAGGACCGGGAAAGCCGCCAATCCGCCCATCCAATTGTCGATCTCGGCCCATCAGCTCAGCGTCCCCCACAAGGCCCATGATGAATTTGAGAAGGGCATGAGTCTGATCTACATGAAGTCGGATTACCGCGCGGCTATCACCCAGTTTCAACTCGCGATCAAGGATTTCCCAACCTATTACGAAGCGTATGCGGAAGAGGGCAACGCATACTATCAACTGGAAGAAATGGGCCCTGCCGAAGAAGCACTGCAAAAATCCGTCGATCTCAGTTCCGGCCAGTACGCCGACGCCATGTTCACGCTCGCCGCGATCCTGACCGACACGAAACGCTTCAAGGAAGCGGAGGCGGTCTCCCGCCGAGGAATCTCGGTCGACTCTTCCTCCTGGCGAGGCCCGTTTGAATTGGCGCGCGCGCTGACGGCCCTGAAGCAACCTGAGGAGGCCGAAAAAAGCGCGCAACAATCCCGGGATCTGATGCCGGATAATCCGCCTGTCTACCTGTTGCTCGCGAATATCCATATTCAGCGCAAGGATTATGCCGCGCTGTTGCGGGACCTCGACGATTACCTCCGGTTGGCTCCGATTGGGCCGGAGGCCGATCAGGCGCGCAAAACGCGGGAGCGAGTGCAAGCCATCGTGAGTGCTCCGAAGAACGAATCCGCAGGGAGTGGAAAGGACCAGTCGGACGACGATGACGATGACGCGGATACGGCCCCTGAGAAAAACGCGTCTCCGCCGCCTGCACAGGACACATCGGGGCTCCCCGCCTTACCTCCGCCCACACCTGGAAATCAGTGATATTCTTCCCCGTTACGGGGATCAGGTGCGATTAAATAAATTTTTAATAATGATGTAACCTGCCGGGGAGGTGGTGCGTCAATTGATTTAAGACCACTCGGGGGGGTAGGAAGCGACCACCAAGAAGCAACCGACCGTTAGCTTCCTACCCCTTTAATTGAAACGCCGACCTTGGGCGCTCCAAAGAAAAAGTCCTTACCTCGCGGCGCTGGCCTGGGTGTGTTGCACGTGCAGCGGCATCGCGGGAACTTCCGCAAGGTGCAATCCAAGAACGAACATGGGCAAAGGCGCCACGCGCCCCCACCGGTTTAGATTCCATCCCGCCCGGATGAAATTGACTTCCGGAACCAGCGTCAATTCCAGAACAGCCCGCGTCTCGCCCCGATAAAACTGCTGCGGCAATTTCAGGAGGGGTTGAGTGCCCCAGTTTTCTCCGTCCGCGGAGCCCCAGATGGACACATCGACCGATTCCTGCTCGATCTGCTCGCGGATCAGCAGGGTGCAATAAAAAGTCCGCGTCGAACTTGCCTGGATATCAACGGTCTCGCCGTGGCCGTTTTCCTGAAGGAGCGTGCCTTGCGGAATAAGATCGAATTCCATGGCCATTCGGTTTCTCCAGGGAGCGGGCTGTACTTGTTCATCCTGAGTTTCGAAGGGCAGCCCGCCTGCATTATGATTTCGCGGCGGATTCTAACACAGGACCGGCGCAGGGGTCACGAAGGGCCAAGCGAGCCAGTGGGCGAGTTTTCGATAACAAGACTTCTCTGGCCCTACCCGGCTTTGGATATGGAGGGCCGGAGAGAGAATCCCTTCCGGGTGTCCGACAATATGCACGGAACGGTCGGAATCGAACGGCACTTCTAGGAGCAGCGTCTATTTCTGCAAAGATCGCTGTAGCCGGTGGAAATGCCTGAGTCCTGGCGGATTGCTTTTTTGTCGTTCAAGAGCTGGATTTGTAGGATACTCATCGCAAATCAGCGCGCTTCCGGACCTGCCGCTTTCAGTGCGGCGGGAGGCAGCCAGAAAATCGAGGAATTCGTACATGCGAATGTTGCTGAGAGCTCGTCATCTCGCGTTCTTTGCCTTACTCTTCGCCATACCCGCCGCATCGCACGCGCAGGTTGCCGTCGGTGTTTCAATTACCACGGCGCCGCCCGCGCTGCCGGATTACGAGCAACCGCCCTGCCCCACGGAAGGATATCTTTGGACGCCCGGCTACTGGGGCTACGGCACCATGGGCTACTTCTGGACTCCTGGCATGTGGCTCGCGCCTCCGCATCCAGGCCTGCTTTGGACGCCCGGCTACTGGGGATTCGGGGGCGGCTTTTACCGCTGGCACGGGGGCTACTGGGGACCGCACGTCGGATTTTACGGTGGAATTAATTACGGCTTCGGTTACGGCGGCGTCGGTTTCTGGGGCGGACGCTGGGAAGGCGAACGCTTCCTTTACAACACGGCCGCGTGGCACGTCGGCGCCGGCTTCCACGGCGTATACGAGGATCGCGGCTTTATCCATCCCGGAGAGTACAACCACGCCAGCTTCAATGGCGAGGGCGGCATCCGCGCCTTTCCGAACGCCGGCGAACGCGCCGCGATGAGAGAGGAGCATGTCGGGCGGACGCCGGATCAGATCTCGCATCAAAATTACGCCCGGGTCGACCGCGGCAATTATGCGGCGGTCAACCACGGGACTCCCGCTCACCCGGAGGGGATGGGCGTGAACGCGCGCCAGGATCGCCAGCAGAATCGCATCAATCAGGGAGTCCATTCCGGGCAGCTCACGCCGGGTGAAACTTCGCACATCGAACACAACGAAACCGCCATCCACAACGAGGCGCGCAGCGATCGCGCGGCCAATGGCGGCCATCTGACGCCTGGAGAGCATAACCAGATCGAGCATCAGCAGAATAGGGAAAGCCGCCAGATTTACCGCGACAAGCACAACGCCAGAACCGATGCGCACCCGGCAGGCGGTGCACGGGGTGGAGGAGCAAAGGGTGGAGGAAAGAAATAGCTGCGGGAATACCGGCGGACGCGGCCTCCGAAGCCCTGTTCCCCATCCTTGCGATTTCTTGCGAGGGTTGGGATTTTCCGACCATCCATCTCCAAAATCCCGTTGTTTGTTAAATTTAAACCCCCACCCTCTGAAATCCACATAGGGTGGGGTGCCCGGCTGTTTTCGGAATCGTCCTATCGGAATGCGAGGTTCGGCGTGGGGAAATGAATGTTCAGCTTATAGCAAATGAAGAGAATCAGGATCGTGCCCAGTGTGGAAAATATCAAGCCGGCGGGATGATATCGGTCGTTTGCCGGGCGGAAAAACATGTGGGTAACGGCACCCCCAAGGATTGATCCGATGATGCCGAGAACGATCGTCCAGAAGATCGTTATGTGCACGTGCATCACCGATTTCGCGATAACCCCCGAAATTAGCCCAATAAGAATGTACCAAATTAAGTGAAACACGTTTTTTTCTCCGTCGTGCACCTTCAAGTCTTCGTCCGACCAGAACCCACGAGACGGCAATGAACCACACTTCCCTGTGGGTATTGATCGGGTTTCCGCATTGAAACTCCTTTAACACATCTGCGTCTGTACCATATTGAACATAATCGAAAGCGCGGGCTGGAGTCCCGTCTTTGCGGTTTTTGCAAGGGAGGGGATTTCCAACCATCCTTCTCCACATTGCCGGATGTCGTTGAATTTAAACCCCCACCGTTTGAAACCCACAAAGGGTGGGGCACCCGCCGAATTCATCTATTCTCCGTCCGAGTTGAGGCCATTTTCATAGCAGATAAGGAACCATCGTCTTCGTCAAATGGGCGTATGCGGCGTATTCGGGGTAACGATCGCGAAGGAAGCGCTCTTCCAAGACAACGCGGAGCGCAACAATGATTGTGACAACTACGCCAATCGCCACAGTCCGTATGGATAGATGAGAGAGGACCGCCGCACAAATGAATAGTAATGCAGCTGAATACATCGGATGTCGAATCAATCGATACGGACCGCGGCGAATGACGGCCTCGGCAGATGGCGCCGCATCCACGCGAAATGATTTTGCCGGAAACGAGCGGCGTGCCCATATGCCGACACCGACCGCAAAGAGCTGCACGGCTATGACGACGACAGAGGAAGAGAAAAGACTGCCGGTAGCTGCCAGAAGAACGGCCGCACAAATCACAAACAGGAGTGCATAGCGGGTGATGAGTTTCGACAAAAGTTCCTCTCTTTCGCGGGGCACGCGGACTCATGTAATTTTGCAATTCGTCGGCGGAACATTACCACCGGCCGACGGCCAAGCCATGATAAACGGGATTGTCCGGATGTGGCCCAACCTGCCAGAAGCCAATGGCCAGTTTCAGATAAGCAGACTCTATCAGAGTTATGCGATTTACAAGGCAAACTGAATCACTACCGCAAGTTTTGCGCGCCATCAGGCGCGAAGCTTCGAGAGTTTTTCCGCGCAGGCGGCCAGAGTGGATTCTTTTTTGCAGAACGTGAAGCGGACCTGGCGCGCACCCATCGCTTGATCGTCGTAAAAACTCGAACCGGGAACGACGGCGACTCCAATTTTCTCCACTAGATATCTTGAGAAAGACATGTCGTCGGGAAAGTTGAAGCCCGAAATATCGGTCATGATGTAGTACGCGCCGGCGGGTTTGAAGCAGCGGAACCCGGCATCGGTGAGGATTCCCAGCATGCGGTCGCGCTTCACGAGATAGGTTTCGGCGAGCTTCTGGTAGTAGCTGGGCGGCAATTCGAGGGCGACCGCGCCGGCCTGTTGCAGCGGAGCCGCGGCGCCAACCGTCAAAAAGTCGTGCACCTTGCGAATCGGGATGGAAGCTTCCGGAGGGGCGATGGCCCAGCCGACGCGCCAGCCCGTCACGCTGTAGGTTTTTGACAACCCGTTGATGGTGATGGTGCGGTCGCGCATGCCGTCGAGCGAAGCCATCGAGATGTGTTTTTCGCCGTCAAAAATGATGTGCTCGTAAATTTCGTCGGTGACCGCGAAAACGTTCCAGCGCACGCAGAGGTCGCGGATGAATTCCAGCTCTTCGCGGGAGAATACTTTTCCCGTGGGATTGTTAGGAGTGTTGACGATGATGGCTTTGGTCTTGGGGCCGAACGCGCGCCTCAGTTCGTCGCGATCGAAATTCCAGCCCGGCGGCCGAAGCTGCACGAAGCGCGGCGTCGCGCCGGAGAGAATCGCGTCGGGGCCGTAATTCTCGTAGTGCGGCTCGAAGATCACGACTTCGTCGCCGGGATTGATGATTCCCATCATCGTCGCCATCATGGCTTCGGTTGAGCCGCAGGTGACGGTGATTTCGCGTTCGGGATCGACGCGCACTCCCTGCGTGCGCTCGAATTTCCGGGCGATGGCGTCGCGCAATTCCTTCGCGCCCCAGGTGATGGCGTACTGATTGATGTCGTCGGTGATGGCCTGGCGGGCGGCTTCCTTGACTTCCTCGGACGCGGGAAAATCCGGAAATCCCTGCGCCATGTTGACCGCGTCGTATTTCTGTGCGAGGCGGGTCATTTCCCGAATCACGGATTCGGTGAATCGCTCGGCTTTGTCGGACAGCCTTCGCTGCACCGCGGCTGCAACCCGGGTCGAGCCTGTGGTGGACGCCTCGCCTGCGCTCAACGAATTTCTCCCGTCGCGGCGGGTCGTGAATCGCTTGCCGCAGCCGGGCGCTCGGCCACGGTCTTCATGGAGGCGCGTTTCGGGAGGCGCGCCCGCTGCGGACTGGCTGCGGGCGGCGGTCCATATACGGAACGGTAAACATCCGAGTTGCGAATCA
>DATNIO010000195.1:0-11369 GCA_035604385.1 Verrucomicrobiia bacterium
GCCCACGATTTCCTGGTGGTCGCGGTGGCCGATCAGGATGATGGTGCGGTTCTCGCGCGCGAATTTCAGCGCTTCGAGATGCACTTTGGTCACCAGCGGGCAGGTCGCGTCGATCACGCGCAACTGGCGCAGCCGCGCTTCTTCGCGCGTCGTCGGCGGAACGCCGTGCGCGCTGAACACCAGCACGGACCCGAGCGGCACTTCCTCCACCGTCTCGACGAAGATCGCGCCGTTCTGGCGCAGTTGCTCGACGACGTAGCGGTTGTGCACGATTTCGTGATGCACGTACACCGGCGGCCCATAGGCTTGCAGCGCCAGCTCCACGATGTCCACCGCGCGCACGACTCCCGCGCAAAACCCGCGCGGCCGCACGCGGATCAAGCTCTTGCCTTCCCCGCTGTTTTCCCCTTTGCCATTCGGTGACGCTTGCATCTGCTCGCTCATCCAGTAGCCTCAAAAATGCCACAATAGATTATCACGGCAAGGGATACTTATGCGACCTTTTGGAGGCAAACCGCCGCATTCCTAACGATGTGGGAGTTGAGCCAAGCGAGGGAATCTCGCGCCGGTTTTCGCAACCGTGTCGAAACTCCGAAGAAGTTACTGACAGCCAGGCCCTTCGTTTTGGCAGGACACGCAAGGTTCAATTGCGAAGGCCGGGCCACTCGACCGTTGCTCTTAACCGCACGATTCTTTCTCTTTTTGACGTGTCCAATAATTTTTTCATGTGATAATGCTGGCATGAAAGCCTTGGCCCTCACAGTTGCCCTCCTGAGCGCCTTAACAGTATTGGCCGCCCCTCGAGTGTGGAAAGACGCCAAAGTTGTCAACATCGGTTCCGAAAATGGTGGAAACGCCGTCATTCCGGTCAATGGTATGCTTTTTGGAGTGCCAATAACGAAAACTTTTTATCGGATAGAAACCGACGATACGATCTATATTCTTGGCCCCGCTATCACGAAGCGCCAATTATTAAACGTGACTTTGTTGGGGAAAACCAAAATTGCGGTGGAGGGGAACAACGCACATATTTTAGATGATGACGGCAAAGACAAAAAGATACCGATAGCCCAGAAGATTGCGCGAACACAAGCGCCGGACCCAGCCAAGCCTTAATTTAGACTCGCCATTGCCTTATCAGAATTTTCAAACCTTCCGTACCAATCGCCGTAAAGCCCATCATTGCTCGCACGACGAATCTGCCACACCTTGCGCCTTTCGGCAATCTCCGCCTGTTGTCCTTCTGGTAGCCCAAGGACATCAAACGTAGTCACCCTGGAATTTTTGCCATATGTCAATCCGGTTCGCAACGAAGATTTTGGCCGTTTTTCCAACATAAAATTTCTCCTTGATGCCAATTATAGCAGAAATCGGAGGCTGACTAGATGACGTTGTCGGCGGGTGGCGCACCCTTCAGGTTTTTATTTCTCTTGGCGGCGACATGCGGATAAATGATGCCACTCCAATACGTCATCGCCGAGGGACTGGTTTGGCTTTTCCGGGTGGCCGACACTTTCGGTTTTAAAGGGTCGGGGTTTTGACGTCCCATTCCTTCCGTGGGCAACGAACTCGTTCGGACGCGTGGCCCGCCCTTTAAGACGGCTTTCGGGTTCCTCATTAGTTAAACTCCGTGATAGAAGGAATACGGACGGCATAACTAACCGTTGGGACGGGTCGGCCGGGGCGCGCTCACTCTGGGTGGCATACTCCGTCCAACTAGATTAGAGATTGAGTGTATGTGCTCGCCTCCACTATAATGCCTTGTTTTGCCACGGGTGCGGCGGCTGTCTGCTTTTCGGAATCGCGGGATCTCCAGATAGCGTTGCGCGGGAGGATTTTCGGACGTGTGGGACGCTCTTCGTGAAAAAAAGATAGGTGTGCGGATCTTGCTCGGAATCGTCGTTGGGTTTCTGGGCATTGGCATGCTGTTGTATCTCGTGCCCCAGGGCACCAACGATTTGACCGGGTCGGACGCCGTCGCCCAGGTGGGAGACCAGACCATCTCCGTCGTCGATGTCCAGAATCTGCTCAGCAAGACGACCCGCAGCGGCCAGATCCCTCCCGCCCTTCTGCCGGCCTATACGCAGCAGGCGCTCGACCAATTGATCAATGAAAAGATGCTGGCGCTCGAAGCCGACCGGATGGGCATGCGCGTCTCTGACGAAGAGCACGCCGACCTGCTGAAAAAGCTCGTACCCACGGCGTTCACCGGCGACACCTTCATCGGCATGGACCGGTACTCCGCCGAAGTCCAGGCGCGCTTCCAGATGAGCGTCCCGGAGTTCGAGACGGAAGTGAAAAACGCGCTCCTCCAGCAAAAGTTCCAGGCGCTGGTGACCGACGGCATCACGGCCAGCGACGACGAAGTGCGCGACGAGTTCCGCCGCGAGAATGAGAAGATCAAGCTCGATTACGTGTTGATCAAGCCGGAGGATCTGCAATCCAAGGTGGAAGTTTCCGACGCGGACCTGGCCGCTTACTTCGACAAGAACAAACCCCAATACGTGGTCCCGGAACGCCGGACGATCGATTATGCGATTCTAAGCCTCGCGCAGCTTCGCCAGCGCACTCCCGTGACGGAAGACGATGAAAAGGTCTTTTACCAGAGCCACATCGACCAATACAAACTGGAAGACCGGGCGCACGTCGCCCACATTCTGTTCAAAACCGTGGGCATGACCGATGCCGAGGCCGCCGAGGTCAAGAAGAAAGCCGACGATGTCCTCAATAAGGCCAAGCACGGCGGCAATTTCGCCGATCTGGCCAAGCAGTATTCTGAGGACACCACCAAGGATAAGGGAGGCGACCTCGGCTGGATCGTCCGTGGACAGACGGTCCCTGAATTTGAAACCGCCGCGTTCAGCCTTCCCAAGGGATCGATTTCGGACCTGGTCAAGACGCAGTACGGCTTCCACATCATTCAGGTGATCGACCGCGAAACCGCGCGCACGCAGACGCTCGATGAAGTCAAGGCCAGCATTGTCAATCAGTTGCAGCAGGAAAAAGCAGAACAGCTGGGCGAAACCGCTTCTACCCAAATTGCCGACGAAATCCGCCGCGGCGGCCGAGTCCCGATCGAAGACCTGGCCAAGAAATTCAACATGACGACCGGGGAAGCAAAGCTGGTCGAGGCCAATCAGCCGCTTCCGGAGCTTGGCAACGCGCCGGGCCTGATGGACAACATCTTTCACCAGCGCACCGGAGATGTGAGCGCCCCGATTCACACAGATCTCGGCTACGTCGTGACTTCAGTGAAGGACATTCAGCAGACGCACCCCGCGACGCTTGCGGAGGTTCACGACCGCGTGGCCAGCGATTACCGGCATGGAAAAGCCGTGGAACTCGCCAAATCTCGCGCCGAAGAACTCGCCAAGCGCGCCAAAGGGGGCGAGAATTTCGCCGCTGCCGCCAAAGCTCTCGGTCTGGAAGTAAAATCACCGGAACCCGTCGCTCAAACAGGGTCTATCCCCGACCTCGGCAGCGCCAAGCAATTTGCTGCTGCGTTTAGTCTGCCAGTCGGCCAAAGCGGCGATCCAATCCCGCTCGGGCTGAATTGGGCCGTCTATCGTGTCGCGCAACACGATCCCGTCAATCAGGACGATTTCGCGAAGCAGAAGGCCAAAATCGAAGAGCAAGTTTTGCAGCGGAAGCGGCAAACTGCCTATGATTTGTTCCGGACCGCGCTGAAAGCGCGCCTCCAAGCGGAGGGCCAGTTGCACTTCAACGCCGAGAATTTGAAACGTCTGATAACTCCCACATAGGCTTTAAATAACAGAAAATACAATAGTTAAAAGTTTTAGGCACAAGGCTTGCTTTCGGATTTGCCCTGAGCTAGCATATTTGTGTTCGCAGTCTTAGGCCCTTCGCCAGGGGGCCAAGACCTTGAGGCTGCCGCCTTCCCAGCGCTCATTGCTTCTCGTGGATTTGGTCCTTCTAATGCTGACAGCGGTTTATTCGTGAGGTATTCATCATCGACAGGCACTCTTAAAGGCTAGGAATCTTTTTCTAATGAGGCATTTCCGAAGACCGAATCGAAGGGGAGCGAGCGAGGTGTACGATGCAGGGGAAGACGAATCATCGCAATGAGTATCAATGCACGATTGAAGTGAACCAGACCGGCAAATACTGCGTGCGCGTTCGAGCCATATTCGCCCGCAAGGCCTGGGTTTTACCCGTTTATTTCCTCGCCTCCACCTTCGACCGCGCCATGCGCAAGCTGGAACAAGTGCTACAGTTCCTCCAGCAGAAGGAAGAACGCCTGTGGTTCTGGGGCGTCGAATACTCGGACGACCCTAATTTTTCCGAGGAACTTGTTCGCGAAGCGGGGCTGCGCCTGGATCGCCGGGCGGAATTCCCGCGCAGGTCTGCGAGCGTCGCCCTTTCGCCCGAAAAGCCCGTTCCCGCCGTGTTGCTGGCTCCGGTTCGCCGGGGACTGGCGCATTCAATTGTTATCGGCCGGGCTGGCGCAGCTGGGAACTAACTCTTACTTTTCCCTTAAGATGACTTCACCGTTGCCGATGGGCTGGTCGTTCAACCAGAGGCGATATTTGTAGGAGCCGGGGTTTATGCCCGGGCGCGGGGGACCGCTTTGCAGTTGGCGTCCCGGTGGGGCCTGGAACACGTTGGATTGGAACGGGCAGCGGTTGGGGTCGAACTGGATCTTGAGAGTTCCCGTGTCCGATAGCCAGACGACCTGCTCGTCCGGAGCAATCACGACAATTTCGGGGAGTACACCAACCAGGACCAGTTTTTCCGCCATCGATGCGCATTCCTCCGGTGCCAGGCGAAGATAGCACAGCACGCCGCGGGCGCGCTTGGAGAATGTGTCTCGAGGGACAGTGTGCCGGCAAAAGGACAACCGCAGTATGGGGGCGATCCTCTCCGTGTCCTCTGTGCCCTCTGTGTTAAGCGGTTTTGAATCTTCTGCGTGACGGAGAGGCCGCAAAACTTTTTAACACAGAGGGCACTGAGAACACAGAGAAAGCGGGATATGAATTCATTGCTGCCGTTTGCCGCGAAGTAGCCGATAATTGTTAAAACACAACCATTTTGGCGGTTGCGCGGAGCCGGGGAATCGCGCAAACTAGATACTGGTCAGGAGCATATTTCGGAGTGAGGTCCCGGAGCGCAATCGGGACAAGCGCATTTGCCAGTGGCCCGATTCGCTGGTCTCCGCAATTCTCTTGTAGCAAATCTTTTTGGCGTCCCGGCAGAGAGCCATATGAAAGCTGAGGTTTGAAGTCATGATGAATCCTATGGATGAAGTGCGGCCGCCGACGAGGCTGATGCTCACGCCCGGCCCTTCGTGTGTCAGCCCGCGCGTTTACCGCGCGCTGGCGACGCCACTGGTGGGGCATGTCGACCCGTGGTTCACCGAATTTATGGGCGGCGTTCAGGAACTGATGCGCCGCATTTTTCAGACGCAGAACCACATCACATTTCCGATTTCCGCGTCGGGAACGGGCGGCATCGAAACGGCCGTGGTCAACGCCCTTGAGCCGGGTGACGAGGCGATCGTCTGCGTGAACGGCATGTTTTCCGCGCGCATGGCGGATATCGCCGAGCGCACCGGGGCTAAGATTCACCGCGTCCCCACGCCGCTTGGCCGTACCGTGGACCCGGAAGATGTGCGCCGCGCCGGGCAGGGCCGCAAGATCAAGTTCGTCGGCCTGGCGCACGGGGAAACGTCGACCGGCGTCGTAACGAAGATCGCTCCCTTTCGCAAGGTCGCCGATGAGCTCGGCGCGCTCCTGATCGTGGACAGCGTCGCGACGCTCTGCGGCGTGCCGCTCGACGTGGACCGCCTGCGGATCGATATCTGCTTCAGCGGAACGCAGAAGGCCATCAGCGCGCCTCCGGGCATGTCGCCGATCACGGTGAATGCGCGCGTTGAGGGTATGCTGCGGAACCGGAAGACGAAAGTGCAGAGCTGGTATTTCGACCTCACCACGGTCATGAACTACTGGGGCAAAGAACGCACGTATCACCACACCCCGCCGATTCCTTTAATTTACGCGCTGCATGAAGCGATGCGGATCGTTCTCGAGGAAGGGCTGGAAGCGAGCTGGGAACGCCACCGGCAAAATCAGGCGGCGCTGATCGCGGGCCTGGAAGCCATGGGCATCCGCCTCTTCGTCGAGAACCCGGAAGACCGCTTGCCGACCGTCACCGCCGTTTATATTCCCAGCGGCATCGACGGCGCAAAAACGCGCGCCCGCCTGCTGAATGATTTCAACATCGAAATCGCGGGAGGCCTTGGGGAGATTAAGACCACAACCTGGCGCATCGGCCTAATGGGGTATTCCAGCCAGCGCGCGAATGTGCTTTTGTTCCTCGATGCGCTGGAAAGAATCCTGCTTGACCAGGGCATGAAGTTGCCCGTCGGCGCGGGCATCGCGGCGGCCGCCTCCAGTTTTGCGCACGCTGAGCCTGTACCCGTCGGCCACGGAAAGTAGAAAAATGAGCACAGGGACTGGACTTTCAAATCTGGGCGCGATGAGCCAATTCGTGGGGGAATTTGACGTTACCTCACGGCTGACCGACCGGACCTACCACTGCCGGTTTTCGCACCTGTGGAACGGCATAGCCACGCGGCACAGCGACACGGTGGACACGAAGTTCCTGGTGGACGGCCAAGGATCGATCGTGGGCCTTGCGCACCCTGGAATTGTTCAATTTACGGCCAAATCCGGGCGCGACATTTCCGACCGTGAAGCGAGTTACGTCGCCGCGCAATACCTTCGAGAGCAGCTCGAGCAGGAAGACGAGCGGCCGCTGTACGACGTCTCCGCGGCGGATGTGATGCGAATTATTGCCCTGCTTGGAATTCAGTGATTCGTGATTAGTGATTCGTGAGGGACGTCTACCCGCCTTTTTACTTCTCTCCTGAATTTCTCCGCGTTCTCTGTGCCCTCTGTGTTGAAGCCTTTTCTGATTGAACCGCAGAGAGGCAATTACGCGTCGGAGAGCGATTCGTCAAAGCCGGCAGAGGGTTCCGGCAGCTCGCCGGACTCGAGGATCGCCCCGCAGTCCAGGCATTCTACATATTCCGCGTCGGAATCCTTGGCGATGAGTTGCGTGCGGGCATGGCGGCAGGAAGCGGGGTCGTTCATCCGGGTACTCCTAAACTACGTGGATCATAACATGGGCGCGGTTCCGGAGAGCCGAACGCAATCGCGAAGGAAACCCCCCAAAAGCCCTGACCTGAGTTATAAGAGGAGCCTTGCAGGGGCTCGACGGGCTTAACAGAAGGAGAACCGGATCGCCGTGGTTCAAAGTGCCGAATATCGCTTTAGCAACGTTTTATTCTACGGCGTCGTGTTGTGTCTCGCCTACCTCGTGTTTCTCGTCTTTCAGCCGTTTCTCGCGCCACTGGGATGGGCGGCGGTATTCGGGGTCATCTTTTATGCGTTGCAAAAGCGATTCGAACGGAAATGGGGCGGCACGCGATCGGCCGTGGTGATCACCCTGGGGGTCACCCTGATCTTGATTGTCCCAGTGCTTCTGCTCGCCACGTTGTTTGTCCGTGAAGGGATCGCCGCTGCGCGGGACATCCAGACAGCAATGGTTGGGGGAGGGTATGGCTGGCTCAGCCACGCCTGGGGATGGCTTGTTTCCAGCATCGCGGCGGAAGGCGTAACCGTGGATTTACCGGACCTCGTGCGCCAGGGCGCCAGCCGGGCCGGTGAATACATGGCTTCGGAGCTTGGCCGGGTGATTCGGAATTTCGTTGTTTTCCTGTTCGAACTGTTCGTCATGCTCTTTGCGTTGTTCTACTTCCTTCGTGATGGCGATTCGATGCTGGACCGCTTCCGGCATTTCTTGCCGTTCGAAGAGACGATGACGGAGCGAATGCTGGCGGAGGCGCGCGAACTGATTTTTGCCAGCGTCACGACGAGCCTGGTCATTGCGGCGGTCCAAGGAATACTCTGCGGCGGAGCTTTTGCCATCGTGGGCTTGGGTTCTCCGATCTTTTGGGGCGTGGTAATGGGATTTTTGTCGCTTCTCCCGGTGGTAGGTGCATGGCCGATCTGGATTCCCGCGGTGATCTGGTTGTTTTCGACAGGGCACGCGGGCCGCGCGGTCATCCTGATTGCTATCTGCGGAGCATTGGGCGCCTCGATTGACAATGTTTTGCGACCAGTGCTGTTGGGCGGGCGCGCCTCGCTAAACGGATTGCTGGTGTTTATCAGCGTGCTGGGCGGCATCGCAGTATTCGGCGTGCTGGGAGTCGTCCTTGGACCGATCGTGGTGGCCACCGCCGTCGGGATTCTGGATGTGTATTCCGGACATCATTTAGCGAAGAGCTCTCCAGATACTCCGGTCGGGTAATGTGCCGATGGTGGAAATTATCGATGCAGCGCCTATGCGCCCGCCGTCTTGCCTGTGCTAGAGTAACGCGCCTGAGGTCGAGTAGGGCGGGCTTCAGCCTGTCTCCGGCGTGTAGATACGCAAACGAAAACCAGACAGGCTGAAGTCTGTCCTACATAGCGAAGATTCTACGATGGCTACTGAATCCATGACTTTGCTCGCTGGATTGCCTCCCGAAAAACTTCGGTGGAGATGCGATCCGGCTACCATCCCGTTTGCAACGACGGCAGAGGCCGAGCCGGTGAAGGAGTTGCTCGGGCAGGAGCGGGCTTTCCGCGCCCTGAAAATGGGCGTCGAACTCAACGCGCCCGGATTCAACATTTTTGTGTGCGGCCTTGCGGGAACGAGCCGCGGCGGCACGATCACGCATTTGATCGATCAGATTCATCCTCCCGCGAAGGCATCGCTCGACCGTTGCTACGTCAATAATTTCAAGAGTACGGACCGCCCGCGTCTTCTGGCGCTGCCGCGCGGGCAGGCCAACGGTTTCAAGAAAGACATGCAGAGCGGTATCGAATTTCTGCGGCGGCGGATTCCGCAGGTGTTCGAGGGCGAGCCTTTCCAGCGGCAAAAAGGGCGGATCGTGGACCGCTTCACCGTGCGCGAAAAAGAATTGATGGACGATTTCACGCGCCGCATCGCCCGCGAGCAATTCGCGCTGGGCCACATGCAAGTCGGGGCCGTCGCGCTGCCGGAAATTTTTCCGGTCCTCGAAGGGCAGATGGTGCCGATCGAAGACATCCCGAAAATGGTGCACGAAGGCAAGCTGGAAACGATGGTCGCCGAGGATCTGGAGCGCAAGTACGAACAGTTCCGGCAGGAGTTCACCGTCGTTTACCGGAAGACGCTGACGCTGTCGCGCGAGCTGGCCAGCGAACTGAGCTACCTCGAGCAGGAAGCGGCTTCGGTGCTCGTCGACGGATTCATCGAAGAACTGAAGGAAAAATATTCAGGCAACTTGGTGGCGGAATATCTCGAGGAAGTTCGCCACAATATTCTCGACAACCTCGATCCGTTCAAGGAGCGGGAGGGCGAAGAAGAGCCGGGAGGAGCGCCGCCTCCGCCGGACGGCGGTCCGCGTTCCGCGCCGACCGAGCGCGATCCGTTTCGCGTGTACGGCGTCAATGTGATTCTCGCGCACAACGAAGAGGACACCTCTCCGGTCATTTTTGAAACGACGCCGAACTACACCAATCTTTTCGGCACGATCCAGCGAAGCTATGACTCGCGCGGCGGCTGGAATTCGGATTTCATGGATTTGCGGCCCGGGTCGCTGCTTCGCGCGGACGGCGGATTTCTGGTGATGTACGCGTATGACGCGCTGACCGAAGCCGGCGTATGGCGCACGCTCAAGCGCATGCTAAATCACTCGAAACTCGAGATTCAGCCGCTCGAAATGTTCTTTCCGTTCGGGACCTCGGCGCTCAAGCCCGAGCCGATCGACATCGACGTGAAAATTATTTTGATCGGTGACCGCCACATGTACGAGGTCCTGTACGAATTCGAGGAGGACTTCCGCAAAATCTTCAAAGTGCGCGTGGAATTCGACGAGGAAATGGTGATGAGCGACGCGGTCGTGCGCCATTACGGCGACCGGCTGCGCCAGCTCTCCGAACAGGAAAAGATCGGCCCCTTCGACCGCACCGCCGTCGCCACCATGCTGGAGTACGGCGTGCGGCTGGCCGGACGCCGCAACAAAGTGACGGCGCGATTTCCGGAACTGGCCGATCTGGCCCGCGAGGCGGCATACATTGCGCGGCAGGATGGAGCTATGCCGGTGAATGCCGTGCACGTCCGGCGCGCACGCGAGGCGCGCATCGAGCGGCACAACCTCACCGAAACCAAGATCCGGGAAATGATCGAAGAGGGCACGTTGCTGATTGAAACCGACGGCGCGCGCGTGGGCCAGGTCAACGGCCTCAGCGTTCTGGAAATCGGCGGTTATGCATTCGGCAAGCCCGTGCGCATTACGGCTTCGGCGGCGCTCGGCAAGGCGGGCCTGATCAACGTCGAGCGGGAAGCCAACCTGAGCGGCAGCTTCCACGACAAGGGGATGCAGATTATCGCCGGATACTTGCGCACAAAATTCGCACAGGATAAGCCTCTTTCGCTTGCGGCCAGCATTTGCTTCGAGCAATCCTACAGCGGCGTCGACGGAGACAGCGCCAGTTCGACGGAAATTTACGCGCTGCTCTCCGCGCTTTCCGGATTGCCCATCCGCCAGGACATTGCCGTGACGGGATCGGTCAGCCAGCAGGGTGACATTCAGCCCATCGGCGGCGTCAATCAGAAGATTGAAGGCTTCTTCGACGTGTGCCGAGTGAAGTCAGGGCTAACGGGGCGCCAGGGCGTGATGATTCCTTCCGAGAATATCGAAGATTTGATGCTGCGCGACGAAGTGATCGAGGCCGTCGCCGCGGGCAAGTTTCATATCCTGCCGGTCACAACCCTCGAGGAAGGAATCGAAATTCTCACAGGCGTGAAAGCCGGGCGGCGCGATTCCAAAGGCGTGTTCGAGCCCAATACGGTGTACGCCCTTGTGGACCGGCGTCTCCACGAAATGGCAACGACCCTCAAGAGCTTCGAGTCGTAATTATCGCTTCAGTATCAAAGTTTAAAATCCGCAGGGTGAACAAACCGCAGTAAAACCAAAATTTTTGTCATTCCGACGCGCGCTGCGCGCCGAGGAATCTCTCTTTTCCTGGGTTTAAACCGCAGAGAGATTCCTCAGTCGCCGCGGCGACTTCGGAGTGACAAAATAATTAGGTTTTCTGCAGCGGGTGAAAGCTGCGCTACCGGGCGGCTGCGGTGCCTACGTCTTTCGGCGTCGAGAGGTAACCGTTCACCTTGTCTTTCGTCACGTCGAACACAACAATTTCATAGGGTCGCGTCGCGCCCTTGATGTAGAACTGCACCGGCTCGTCGGCCGTCTTGTCTTTTTTCTCGATGGTCTTATCGTCCGCGACGACCATCAGGGTGTATTTGAATTTCTTGGGGTC